>JAFAGU010000388.1 GCA_019237595.1 Betaproteobacteria bacterium
TCATCGACTTCCGCCGCCTCTTCGACCTCTACGTCAACCTGCGGCCCGTGCGGCTCTTCGAAGGCATGCCCTGCCCGCTCGTGGGCCGCAAGCCCGGGGACATCGACTACTACGTCATCCGCGAGAACACCGAAGGCGAGTACGGCAACGTGGGCGGCCGGATGTACGAAGGCACGGAGCGCGAGGTGTGCACCCAGCTCGCCGTGTTCTCGCGAAAAGGCACCGACCGCATAATGAAGTACGCGTTCGAGCTCGCGCGCACGCGGAAAAAGCACGTCACGTCCTGCACGAAGTCGAACGGTATCTCGATCACCATGCCGTACTGGGATGAGCGCTTCGCCGCCATGGCGAAGAACTACCCGGATGTCAGGACCGACCAGTACCACGTCGACGGCCTCACCATCCAGATGGTGCTCAATCCCGATCGCTTCGATGTCATCGTGGCCTCGAACCTCTTCGGCGACATCCTGTCCGACCTCGGCCCGGCGACGGCCGGAACCATCGGCATTGCCGCCTCGGGCAACATCAACCCGGAGCGCACGGCGCCCTCCATCTTCGAGCCGGTCCACGGCTCGGCGCCCGACATCGCCGGCAAGAAGATCGCCAACCCGCTCGCCACCATCTGGTCCGGCGCGCTCATGCTCGAGCACCTCGGGCATCCGCAGGCGGCCGCCGAGATCGTGCGCGCCATCGAGCAGGTCATCGTCGACGGCCCGCACACGCCGGACATGAAGGGCAAGGCCGGCACCGCGGAAGTCGGCGCCGCCGTCGCCGAGGCGATCAGGAGCCGCAGCAAGATCGCGGCTTGAAGACGTACCGCATCGCCTCGATTCCCGGGGACGGAATCGGCAACGAGGTCATTCCCGCGGGAATCGAGGTCCTGGACGCGCTCGCCTCCCTCGAGGGGTTCGAGCTGAAATTCCAGCCCTTCGACTGGAGCTCGGCCCGCTACAAGAAAACAGGCCGCTACATCCCCGAGGGCGGGCTGGAGGAGCTCCGGAAGTTCGACGCGATCTTCTTCGGCGCCGTAGGCGCGCCCGATGTTCCGGACCACGTTTCGCTCTGGGGGCTCAGGCTGCCGATCTGCCAGGGCTTCGACCAGTACGCGAACGTGCGCCCCTCGCGCGTGCTGCCCGGCATTTCCTCGCAGCTCAGGAACGCGGCGGACATCGACTGGGTCATCGTGCGCGAGAACACCGAGGGCGAGTACTCGGGCTCGGGGGGGCGCGTGCATCCTGGCCTCCCGGAAGAAGTCGCGACCGACGTGTCGGTCTTCACGCGCGCGGGGATCGAGAGGGTCCAGCGGTTCGCATTCGAGCTCGCGCGCAAGCGGCCGCGAAAGCACCTCACGCTGGTCACCAAGTCCAATGCGCAGCGGCATGGGATGGTCCTATGGGACGAAGTGTTCTTCCAGCTCCGGGGGCACTATCCCGACGTCAAGACCCAGCGCATCCTCGTGGACGCCGTGACGACGGTCATGGTGCTGAAGCCCGCGAGCCTCGACGTCATCGTCGCGTCGAACCTGCACGCCGACATCCTTTCGGACCTCGCCGCCGCGCTCTCCGGATCGCTCGGCATCGCGCCCACGGCGAACCTGAACCCCGAGCGCCGCTTTCCCTCGATGTTCGAGCCCATCCACGGCTCGGCGTTCGACATCACCGGCAAGGGCGTCGCGAATCCGATCGCCACGTTCTGGACGGCGTCCATGATGCTCGAGCACCTTGGCGAGGCCAAGGCCGCGGCGCGCCTCCTCAAGGCCATCGAGGCGGTCACGGCGAAAAAAGTCTTCACACCCGACCTCGGCGGCAAGGCGCGCACCCGCGACGTCACCGAAGCGGTAAAGTCCGCCCTGTAGTCCGACCAGGGAGAAACGCCATGCTACGGAGCCTCGTGCCGCTCGCGGCACTCCTCGCCTTTTGCTGCCTCTCGCAGGGCGCGGCGGCGCAGTCGAGCGACCTCGACAACGTCGTCTCGCAGCTTCGCGGGGGCGGCTACGTCATCGTCCTCCGGCACGGCAGCACGAACCGGGACCAGGCCGATACCGACCCGCTCAACCTCGAGAACGTGGCCAGGCAGCGCCACCTGAGCGACGCGGGCCGCGAGCAGGCGCGCCAGCTCGGCGACGCGTTCCGCAAGCTCGGCATTCCGCTCGGTTCGGTCTATACGAGCCGCTTCCAGCGCGCCATCGACACAGGCAAGCTCATTTCCGGCTCGGAGGTCACGCCCACCGCCGACGTGAGCGAAGGCGGGCTGGTCGTCACGCCGATCGAGAACGACCGGCGCGCCGAGGCGCTGCGCAAGCTCGCGAGCACGCCGCCAGCCGCCGGAAAGAACACGCTCGTCGTCACGCACAAGCCCAACATCCTCGATGCGTTCGGACGCGACTGGTTCGACGTGCGCGAGGGCGAGGCGAGCATCTTCCGGCCGGATCCGTCCGGCAAGCCGGCCCTCCTCGCCCGCGTGCAGGCCGCGGACTGGATCAAGGCCGCCGCACGGTGAAAGGCTAGCGCGCCCGTTGCTCCACGCGGATAGCGCACGCAACCGGCTGATCGGCATCGGCCTGATGTCCGGGGCGTTCGTCCTCTTCACCATCCTCGACGGCACCGCGAAGTGGCTCGTGACGAACGCGATGCCCGTCTTCATGGTCGTCTGGCTGCGGTTCGTCCTGCACGCGCTCTTTGCCACCGCGCTCCTCGTGCCCGTGAAGGGGAAGGCGCTCTTCCGCACCAGCCACCTCAAGTGGCACGTCGCGCGCGCGGCGATGTTCATGGTCATGACCGGCATGAATTTCTGGGCGCTGCAGTACCTTCAGCTCACGGTCACGGCGTCGATCTTCTTCACCGTGCCGATCATCACGGCGCTCGTCGCCGCGCGCATGCTCCACGAAAAGCTCGACGCCGGGAGGTGGATCGCGATCCTCGCGGGATTTGCCGGCGTGCTCGTCATCGTCCATCCGTGGGGAGCCGGCTTCCATCCGGCGATGATCCTCGCCATGGGGAATGCGGTCCTCTACGCCGCGTACAACCTCACGACACGTCACCTCGCGGCCTACGACCCGCCCGAGACCATCCAATACCTGCCCGCCGTCGGAGCGGCGATCGGCCTCACGCCGCTCGCGCTCGCATCGTGGGAATGGCCCGATAGCCCGCTCGAGTGGACGCTCGCCTGCCTGATCGGTCTCATGGGCGGCGGCGGGCACTATCTCGTCGCGCTCGCCCATCGCTATGCGCCGGCGACCGTGATCGCGCCGTTCCTGTACCAGCAGATCGTCTACATGGCGCTCTTCGGCTACCTGGTTTTCGGCGACGTCCCGCGCCCATCGCTGTGGATCGGTGCCGCGGTCGTCATCGCGAGCGGGCTTTATCTCTTCGCCCGGGAGCGTTCGCGCATCGCCTAGCTGGCACCAAGGCGTCGGGAAGCTGACATCTCGCCGCGGTGCTGGACGCTGGTCAGCCGCTCCTTTAGAGTCGCCGCGGGGGAAGCATGCATGCGTAAGCGCGACAGGCGGAAGAGCCGGCTCGTGCGCCGGACGCCTTCGCGCGCCGCGGCGAAGCGACGCGCCGATCCTGCCGCGCTCGCGAGCGAAGTCGCGGGCCTGAGCGAGGCGCGCTTCCGCAGCCTCATCGAGCTCTCCTCCGACTGGTACTGGGAGCAGGACGCGGAGCTGCGCTTCGTGCGCACCGGCGGCGCCACCGATGCCCGCGGCGGAATCACGCCGGAGGCCCATATCGGCAAGCGGCGCTGGGAACTGCCGCAAACCGAGATCGTCGGCCAGTCGTGGGACGAGCACCGCGCGGTCCTCGCCGCCCGAAAGCCCTTCCGCGAGCTGCTCCTGCGCCGCTACGACAGCCGCAACGAGCCGAGATTCATCAGCGTGTCCGGCGAGCCGATGCTCGACCGGCGCGGGCGCTTCGCCGGATACCGCGGCGTCGCGAGCGACGTGACCGAGCGCGTGCGGAACGAACAGCTCCTGCGCCTCGAGCACCAGGTGACGAAAGCCCTTTCCGAGGCGGAGACGGAGCACGCCGGCCTCGACGCCGTCATGAAGGCAATCTGCGAGAACCAGGGCTTCGACGTCGGGCGCTACTTCCGCCTCGACGACTCCGGCGCCGGCGTGCGCTTCGAGCAAGGGTGGTCGACCGACGATCCGGCGATGCGCCGCTTCCTCGAGGGCTCGCAGGGCCTCACCTTCGCGCCGGGCTCCGGGCTCGCCGGCATCGTCGTGCAGCGAGGCGACCCGGTCTGGTCCACGGACATCGGCCACGACTCGCGCATCCAGTCGCCCTCGATCGCGGTGGCCGCGGGGATCCACGGCGCCCTCGCCTTCGCAGTCGTCTCCGAGGGCCGGCGCATCGGCGTGCTCGGCTTCTCCTCGCGGATGCTGCGGCCGCCCGACGCGCGCCTGCTCGATGCGACCTCGGTCATCGGCAGCCAGGTCGGCCAGTTCCTGCAGAGGAAGCGCGCCGAGGCGGCGCTGCGCGAGAGCGAGGAGCGCTTCCGCAGCCTGACGCAGATGTCGAGCGATTTCTTCTGGGAGACAGATCCGGCGCACCGTTTCACCCAGCTCGTCCACGGGCCGCGCTTCCAGCAGAAGTTCGCGGAAGTCATCCTCGGCAAGCGCGCGTGGGAGATCCCCTCCACCTCGCCGGACGAAGCGGCATGGGCGGCCATGCGCGCGCAGATGGACACGCGCCAGCCCTTCCGCGAGTTCGAGCTCGGCCGGCCGCGCGCCGACGGCTCCGTGCGCTATCTCTCCGTGAGCGGCGAGCCGCGCTTCGGCTGCAAGGGCGAGTTCCTCGGCTACCGGGGCGTCGGCCGCGACATCACCGAAGTCGTGCGCGCCCGCGAGCACATCGCCTCGCTTGCCTACAGCGACCCTCTCACCGGCCTCGCCAACCGCACGAGCCTCATGCCGGCGCTCGAGCAGGCGATCGAGCGCGCCCGGCGGCGGCACGCCCGGCTCGCGACGCTCTTCGTCGATCTCGACGGGTTCAAGCAGGTGAACGACCAGCAGGGCCACGAGGCGGGGGACCGGTTCCTGGTCGAGATCGCGCGGCGCCTTCGCGCCGGGCTGCGCGCGAGCGACCTCGTCGCGCGCCTGGGCGGCGACGAGTTCTACGTCGTGCTCGAGGACCAGCAGGAATCCGAAGCGGTCGACACGGTGGCGCGCAAGCTCCTCGCCGAAATCCGCCGCCCGGTCGACCTGGGCACCGGCACCGTGAGCGTGTCCGCGAGCATCGGCGTCTCGATCTTCCCAGACGATGCGGCCGACGCGACGACGCTCGTCAAGCATGCCGATGCGGCGATGTATCGGGCAAAGCAGGCCGGCAAGAACGCCTTCCGGCTGCATGCGAAGGAAGCCCCGGAGGCCGCGCCGCTCGCCGCGCGCGCCAGCCAGGTTTCGTCGACCTAGCGGCGCAGGTTGCGGTTCGCGTCCTGCACGTCGCGCCGGAGCTTCTCCCGCTCCTCCGGCGGCATGCGATCGGGCGGCCGGTTGTCCGGGCGCCCATAGTTGCCCCGAGCCGCGTCCACGTCGCGCCTCAGGCCCTCGCGCTCCTCGCGGCTCATGTTGCGGCCCTGCCATCCCGAGGGTCCGCCGCCGCCCTTCTGCGCGCCTCGGCCATAGCCGTTCTGCGCGGCGACCGGCGCCGCCACGGCGAGCATGAGGACGAGCAGGAGCGCGCGCATCCCGACATGGTAAGAGCGATGCCCGGCGCCCGGTGTAACAATTGGTTACCCCTGCCCCTGCCGGCCGGGCTTTTTGCCGTTATCTTCCCGGAATGGCCGAGCTCAAGACCCGCATCCTCGTAGTCGACGACGACCAGCGCCTGCGCGAGCTGCTCGTGAAATACCTGGGCGGCGAAGGCTATGAAGTGAAAGCCGTCCACGACGGCGCAGGCATGGACAAGCAGCTCGCCCGCGAGCGCTACGACCTCATCGTGCTCGACCTGATGCTTCCCGGCGAGGACGGTCTCTCGATCTGCCGTCGCCTGCGCGGCCAGGGCGGTCAGTCCAGCCCGGCGATCATCATGCTCACCGCGAAGGGCGACGATGTGGAGCGCATCGTCGGCCTGGAGATGGGTGCGGACGACTACCTGCCGAAGCCCTTCAACCCGCGCGAGCTCCTCGCGCGTATCAACGCGGTGCTGCGCCGGCGCGCCCCTGCCGGCCCGCCCGGCGGCCCGATCGCCTCGGGAGAAACGCACGCTTTCGGCGAATTCGCCCTGAACCTCAGCACGAGGACGCTCACGAAGGGCGGCAAGGCGGTGCCGCTCACGACCGGCGAATTTTCCGTTCTCAAGGTCCTCGTGCAGCACCCGCGCCAGCCGCTCTCGCGCGACAAGCTGATGGAGCTCGCGCGCGGGCGCGAGTACGAGGTCTTCGATCGCTCGATCGACGTTCAGATCTCGCGCCTTCGCAAGATCGTCGAGGACGACCCCTCCCACCCCAAGCACATCCAGACCGTATGGGGCTTCGGGTACGTCTTCGTGCCCGACTAGCAGGGCATTTTTTCCAAGAATAACCCTTCTTCGTGACCCTCTTCGCGCGATCCTTCCTGCTGATCGCGCTGCTCATCGTCGCGGCCGTGCTCGCGTCGTTCCAGATGTACCGCGTCTACGAGCTCGAGCCGCGCTCGCGCGAGCTCGCGCAGCAGGCGGTGAGCGCAGTGAACCTCACGCGGGCCGCGCTCGTCAGCGCCGACCCCTTCCGGCGCCGGCAGCTCCTCATCGACCTGAACGAGAGCGAGGGGCTGCGCGTGTTTCCGTCCACCTCGAGCGAGAAGCTCGAGCCGCTTCCGGACGATCCGCTGCTCGAGCGGGTGGCGCAGAAGATCCGCGCCGCGCTCGGGCGCGAGACGCGCTTCGCGCTCGCGCGCGACGGCGAGCAAGGGTTCTGGGTGAGCTTCTTCATCGACGTGGACGAGTACTGGATCATGCTGCCGCGCGAGCGCTTCCAGTTCGTGCTGCCGCTGCAGTGGCTCGGATGGGGCGCGGGGCTCCTGGCCATCGCGCTCGCCGGCGCCGGGTTCATCGCCTCGTGGCTCTCGCGTCCGCTGCGCGCGCTCACGCGCGCCGCCGGGCGCCTCGGGCGCGGCGAGGCGCACGAGCCGCTTCCCGAGATCGGCGCGCGGGAGCTGCGCGCGCTGGCGCTCGCCTTCAACCGCATGGCGAGCGACCTCGCCAGCATGGAGCGCGAGCGCGCGATGGTGCTCGCCGGCATCTCGCACGACCTGCGGACCCCTCTCTCCCGGCTTCGCCTCGCGCTCGAGATGAGCGGCGCCGACGACGCCGCGACGCAGGCGATGATCGCCGACATCGACGAGATCGACGCGGTGATCGGGCAATTCCTCGACTACGCGCGCGGCGAGAATGAGGCGAAGGCCGCCAGCGACCTGAATGCGCTCCTCGTCGACCTCACCGGCCACTACGCGCGCCTCGGCAGGAAAGTCTCGCTCGACGACCAGCCGATCCCCGAATTCGCATTCGCTCGCATGGCGGTGCGCCGCGCCGTCGCGAACCTCGTCGACAACGCGCTGCGCTATGCCGGCGAGCCCGTCGAGATTGCGTCGTGGTCGGGCAAGGACAAGGTGATCATCGAGGTGAAGGACCGCGGGCCCGGGATTCCCGAAGGCGAAGCCGAACGGCTCAAGCGCCCGTTCACGCGACTGGAAGCCGCGCGCTCCGGGCCCGGCGGCTCGGGCCTCGGCCTCGCGATCGTCGAGCGGGTCGCGCGCGGCCATGGCGGCCGGCTCGACCTCCTCCCGCGCGAAGGCGGGGGCCTGCTCGCGCGCCTTTCGCTCGGTCTCTGACTAGCGCCTGGCCAGCAGCGGCTCGCTCACGCCTTCGACGCCGACGAGGGCAAGCGTCGTCAGCAGGACGCTTTGCGTGCCGACCCAGGCATTGAGCGGCGAATACCACTCGCCGGGCGAATGGCTGGCGCCGCCCAGGCCGCCGCCCGAAAGCGTGACGGCCGGGATGCCGAGGCTGATCGGGATGTTCGAGTCGGTGCTCGCGCCAGCGACGCCAAGCACCCGCGCGCCCACGGCCGAGAGCCCGCGGCGCGAGGCCTGCACGATGGGTGAGTCGGCGGACGTCGTGCCGGCCGGCCGGTCGCCGACCAGCTTGAGCTCGACGCGAATGGCATCGGAGCCCCAGCGCGCGTTCTCCTCCGCGGCCGCGGCGCGGATCGCGGCCATCACCTGCTCTTCGAGCCTGAGGAGCTCGCTCGAGCTGTCCGAGCGCATGTCGATGCCCATCACCGCTTCGGCGGCGATCGCGTTGACCGAAGTCCCGCCGCGCACGGTGCCGACCGTGAAGGTGGTCTTCGGATCCGCGGGCGGCTTGAGCTCGTCGATCTTCGCGATCGCCCGGCCCATGGCGTGGATCGCGCTCGGCTGCCCGAACGCCGCGAAGCTGTGGCCGCCTGGGCCGCGGAAGGCGACTTCGTAGCGGTGGCTGCCGGTCGCGTGGTTGACGATCCGCCCGAGCGTCGTGCCGTCGATCGAAATGAAGCCGTCGATGTCCTTGCGCTCGCGAAAGAGCGCCTTTACGCCGCGGAGGTCGCCGAGCTCCTCCTCTCCCACCGTGCCGACGAAGATCACGTCGCCCACCGTGCGCACGCCGGTCTTCTCCATCGCCTGCAGCACGGAGAGGAGCGTCACCAGCCCGAGCCCGTCGTCGCCGAGGCCGGGCGCATAGAACTTGCCGTCCTTCTCGCGCACTCGCACGTCCGTACCCTCCGGAAAGACCGTGTCGAGGTGCGCCGAGACGACGAGCCTCGGCCCGCCGGTGCCACGGCGCACGCCAACCACGTTGCCCTCGCGATCGATCGCCGCGTCGCGCAGGCCCGCGTCCTGGAGCTTGCGCAGGTAGTACGCCGCTCGCGCGGCTTCCTTGAACGGCGGCGCGGGGATCTCGGTGATGCGCCTCTGCTCCTCGAACATCGCCGCGTCGTTCGCCTTGACCGCCTCGAGCGCCTGGCGGACCTTCGCATCGGCCTGCAGCCGCTCGAACGCCTGTTCGACTCGAGGGGATATTGCCGTTTCGGCCGTGTTTCGCTCAGGAGCCGAGCAGGCGGCAATGGAAGCACTCAGAAAAAGAACGCCGAGCGCCCTCATTACCGCCCTCTCGGCTTGCGAAGCGCGGGATTCAGGCGGTCGATGTCGGCCTGCACCTGCTCGCGGCTGCGCTCGTAGACGACTTCGCGACCCATCACCTTGCCGGCGTAGGCCATGCCGTTCCTCGTCGGCGCGAGCTGCGCCTTGATGCTGTGCACGCCCTGGCCGAAGACGACCTCGATCAGCTCCGCGCGCTTGCTGAAGACGACGACCTCCACCAGTTGCCCGGTCTCGGTCACTTTCAATTTGATCTTCTCGTCGACCATGCTTTCTTTCTCCTAGTAGGCGGGCGCCGCGAGGCGCTCGATCGCCACGTTGACGCAGGCTACGGTACCGGTCGCTTTCGCGCGCTGCAGCGCTGCCCGCAGCTCGCCGGGCCGCTGGACGTCCTCGGCATGCGCACCCATCGCCGCGGCCACGGCACCGTAGCGTACCGGCAGGAGATCGAGGCCGTGCGCCCGCGCGGCGCCATAGGTGCGGATCTGAATCTGGTGCTCGGCATTCCAGCACGCATCGTTTCCGACCACGGCGACATAACCGAGCTTGCAGCGGGCCGCGGTCTCGATCTCCGCCATGTGGAAGCCGAAGGTGCCATCGCCCAGCGTCGCGACGACCGTAGAGCCGGGCGACGCGAGCTTCGCCGCGGCCGCGAACGGGAGCGCAGCGCCGATGGATCCGGCCGGGCCGTTGATGATGCGGCGGCGCGCGGAGAGCCATGCTTGCGCCCACTGCCCGAACTCGCCGCCGTCCGAGACGAAGATCGCGTCGCCTGAAAGGAGATCCTGCACTTCGCGGCACAGCTCGACGGGGTGCAGCGGTCCTTCGGGGCTGGATCGCACCGCCTTCCACTCGGGCGATCGATAGGCGATCTCGGAATGCACCTCGTCTCGCCAGGCCCGATGGCCGGCGCCGAGGCGCGAAGCCGCGTCGCTGACAACGTCGCAGCTTGGCTGGATGTCGAGCCCGGCGGACAGCTCGAGCACCTCCGCCTTGGGGAAGGCGCGTCCGAATCCCACGGTGAAGTCCTTCTTCTTTCCGAGGAGGAAGACGACGTCCGTCTTCGCCAGCACGGCAGCGAGCCTGCCAAGGCTCGGGTCCTTCACGCCGCGTGGGCTTTCCATGCCGATCACCGGCGCGCCGCAGGCCTCCTCCAGCCTGCGCATGCGCTCCGGCCCGCCGGCATTCATCATCGCCGGGCCGCAAAGAATTACAGGCGCACGAGCCCCGGCGAGGGATTTCACGATGATTTCAGCATCCTTCCCTTGGATGCAATTCCGCGGGAGCGTGACCCGGGCCGGCGCGTCGTCGGCTTGCGCCTCGAGCACGTCGCTCGGGAAGCTCACGTGGACCGGGCCCGGGCGGCCGGAGCGCGCGATTCCGAACGCACGCGCCACATCCTCGCCGAGCGTAGCCGCGGAGCGCGCCGTCCACGATGCCTTGCAGAGCGGCGACGCGATGTCCGCCTGGCGCATTTCCTGGAAAGCGCCGTGGCCGAGCTCGTCCAGCGGCGCGTGGCCGGAGAGGAGCACCATCGGCGAATCCGCTTCGAGCGCCGTATAGAGCGCCGAGACGGCATTCGCGTGGCCCGGGCCGCCGGTGACGAGCGCCACGCCCGGCTCGCCGGTGAGGCGGCCCCACGCATCGGCCATGTGGACCGCCGCTGCTTCGTGCCGGACGTGGACGAGCGGCAGCTTGGCGTCGAGCGCGGCGTCGAACACCGGCATGACGTGGTTTCCCGAAAGGGTGAAGACGTGCTTCACCCCGGCCGCGGCGAGCGATCGCGCGAGGAGATCCGCGCCGCGGGCCTTCAAGCCAGGCGCGCGCCTATCGCGCGAGGATCTGCCAGGCGAAAGTCGCCTGCGCGAGGAAGCCCGCGGTGAAGGCGAGCGTGCGCACCCAGGGAATCGCGAACGTGTAGGCGATCGGATGCACGACGCGTGCCCAAAAATACACGATCGCAGCCATGGCGGTTGCGTCGCTCCCCACGTCGAGGTCCTGGGCGGCGAGCACGAGCGCCGCGAAGACAACGAGATTCTCGACCGCGTTGCCGTGCGCCTTCTTCAGGCGCTCGGCCCACGCCGACTGCGGCGGCGGGTTGGTCGGATAGCCGACCGCGGGGATGAGCCCCCAGACGACGACCCGGTCGAGAATGTACGGAACCCAGAGAAGCCCGGTCAGGGCCGTCACCAGCACGAGATACAGAAGCTCGGTCTTCATGTCGCCCTCCCCTGTGGAACTACAAGTGGTACGAAGTCGTACTCTCCCATTCCCTGCAGGATCAGGAACGTCGCCGACGACGTTCCCGCGTTCGTGACGAGATGCGGCCGCCGAGGCGGCACGACGTAGCTCTGCCCTGAGGCGAGGTGCACGTTCTCCTTCGGCTCCTGAAGATAGATCCGGATCGCGCCCTGGACGACGTAGAAAGTGTCCGAGACGTTCGAGTGGTAGTGCCACGGCACCTTCTGCGTGGCGGAGATCTGCAGCTCCTGGATGCGGAAGCCCGCCCGCGCCGCATGGGTCGCGCGCCGCTCCACTTCGTAGAGGTGGCTCGCGTCCTTGACCGGCTCCATGGCGGGCATCTTAGCTCCCGAACGACACGTCGGGGATCCAGCTCCGCGTTCGCCTCGCGAGCCGCGAGTCGGTGCCCTCGCCGTCGAAGTTCGTGGAGGTACGCCGGATCCGCGAAGGATCGATGCCCTCGAACGCGTTGACGCTCACTACGGCGTAGAGCCTTCCTTCGATGCGGCTCGTTACCACGGGGACGATGCCGCAGCGGGTGCAGACATGGAACTCGGCGGTCTTCGTGCCGAATTGATAGCGGTTGACGAGTGCTGGATCGCCGATCGTGACCTTGAGCGCGCCCTTCGGATTGGAAGTCCACAGGCCGCCGTGCTTCGTGCAGAACGAGCAGCCGCAGGCACGGGCCGGGATTTCCTGCGGCTCCGGATCCCAGGCGAGGGAGAAGGAGACGTTGCCGCAATGGCACTTGCCGGAGATCGCCATCGGCTCAGTTTAGCGGGAAGCGCTCGAGGGTTTCGTATCGCGAGCCCGATTGCGCGAGCGTGGATCGCACGAGCGTGAACTCGCGTGCCGGCCAATCGACTTGCGGCAATGCGGGAATGGACGACGGCATGGCCGCCTTGCGTACAAGCGTGATATGGGCGGCAAACGGACGTTCTTCCAACGTGAACCCGTTGCGGCGCAATGCTGCGTGAAGG
>JAFAGU010000391.1 GCA_019237595.1 Betaproteobacteria bacterium
AGCGGCGCTGGACCGGCATGCGCCGCATTATTCCACGGCGGCAGTGGAGCGGGGGATGAGACTCGAACTCATACCGCAACCTTGGAGGGCTGTGCTCTGCCTTAAGCTACCCCCGCGCGAGAGCAATGTTGCCCCTCGCCCCCGGCGCTGCCAATGCTCGGAGTGGCGCACCGCGATCGTCCACAAGACTGGAATTTCCGCGGCGGGCGCCTGTGCCGCCGCTTGCACGGATGAAAGCAATGTCGGCGGCGGGGCGGGGGCGGGCGCGTGCGGCGACCTCCGGGGGGAATCCCCGGCTCTCGATGCCGGGCGTCTCGAGCCTCGCCTGCGCACGGTTGATCCGCGCCGCGACTTCTGAATACGATTGCCGCCATGCAGCGGCGCGTGCTCGTCGTCGACGACCTGGATGACACGGCGGTCAGCTTTGCCTATCTCCTGGGCAACCTGGGGCATCTGGTGGAGTTCACCACGCACCCGGAGGCGGCGCTCGTCATCGCGCGCCGCTTCGATCCGGAGTTCGCCTTCATCGACATCGGCATGCCGCGCATCGACGGCTGGCAGCTCGCGCGGTTGCTGAAATCCGACGAGCGCACCGCCGCGATCCGGCTGGTCGCAATTACCGGGTACGTGCGCCCCGACGACGAGCGCAAGTCCCGCGACTCCGGTTTCGAGGCGCATTGGCGCAAGCCGGTCGACGTGGCGCGGATGGAAGCACTCCTCGCCGACCCGGCGCCGCCGTCAACGCCCGAGGCGATCCAGCCGCGATTCCTCTAGCCGGCCTGTCCGACCGGAGCAGGGCGGCCCCGCGCGGCATGGTGGTTGCTGGTACTACAAAGCTGACAAGCTGACGCTTGCAGTTTTACCGGCGACCACTCCTCCCTCCCTTGACGCCGGTGAATTTGAGGCCCGGCCTTGTGCCGGGCTTTTTTTCTGCCTCGTCGCGGGAACGGGCGTTGCTCGGGCGGCGGAGCACTCTCAGAGGAGCCTTTATGAAGCCTTGGATTCTTGCAGCGACCGCCGCGATGCTCGCGAGCGCCTTCCCCGCGCTCGCGGACACGACTTCCAGCAACGAAGGGAAAACGACCCTCGAGCGGCGCGCGTCGCCGGCGAACGGCGTGAAGCAGGACGAGGAGCAAGCCGAAGCGCACTCCACTCCCGACTCCAACACGCAGGGGACCGCCGCCTCCGCCACACATGGAGCGAAAAAGCGCTCCTCGTCCGCCGGCTCGGGCAGCGCCTCTTCGGGCGGCTCGCAGTCGAAGGGGGCCGCGGCCGGCGACTACCAGTCGAACGAGAACAAGGCGGATTCGTCCCTGAACCCGCGCGGCAAGTAGGCGCTGCGGGCGCTCAGGCCTTGCGGGTCTTCTCGACGACCTGCTCGATCCTGGAGATGAGGCCCGGGTTCACCTGGGCCTTCCACTTCGCGTAGACCGGCCGCGTCGCCGCCTGCCAGGCGGCCATTTCCGCGGCGCCCGGCACGTGCACCTCGACGCCGAGCGCGCGCACCCGGTCGACGTCCTCCGCGAATAGCTTGCGCACGATCGCGAGCTGCTCCTTTGCCGCGTCGGCGCCGGCCTCGCGCACGATCTTCTGGTCCTGCGCGCTCCAGCCCTGCCAGATCGGGTTGGCGATGGCGAAGAGCAGGATGTCGTTCGAGTAGTTCCACTTCGTCACGAATTTCTGCCCGAGCGTGTGGATCTTGGCCGCGAGGAAGACCTCGAGCGGGTTCTCCTGCGCGTCCACGGCGCCGGAGGCAAGGGCGGGCTGCGCGTCGGCCCAGCTCATGAAGGTCGGGTTCGCGCCCATCGTCGTCATGATGTCGCCGTACATCGGCGAGCCTACGACGCGGATCTTGATCCCCTTCATGTCCTCGGGCTTCACCACGGGATGCTTCGAATTGGAGATCTGCCGGTAGCCGGTCTCGCCCACGCCGACGGGTTCGGCGCCCGCCTTGCGCACGAGGTCGAAGTATTCGTCCATCACCGGCTTCGAGCCGAGCACCGCGTCGAGCGCCCGATGGTCCGGCGTGATGAAGGGCAGGGTGAAGACCGCGAGCTCGCGCACGGTGCTGTACCAGTTGATCGGCGCGCCGCAGAGGACGTCGATGATGCCCTGGCGCATGGCGGAGAATTCGCGCGTCTGGTCGCCTTGCACGAGCGAGGACCCGGGGTACTGCTTGATGTTGATCCGCCCTGCCGTGCGCTCGCGCACGAGGTTGGCGAAGATCTCGCCGCCCTTGCCCCACGCGAAGGCCGGGGGCACGACGGTGGACATCTTGTACTCGGCCTTGTATTGCTGGCCGATGGCGATCGCGGGGAAGGCGAGGGTTCCAGCGGTCGCGGTCACGCCTTTTAGGAACGATCTTCTCTTCATTTTCCCCTCCTGGAAGTCCGCAATTCTAATATCCCAGGGAACGCGGCAGCCAAAGCGCGAGCGGGGGATAGAAGATCACCGCGAGCGCCGCGACGATGAAGCTCGCCACGAGCCACAGCACCCACGGGATCGTGCTCTCCATCGGCACGCCCGCCATCTTGCAGGAGACCATGAGGTTCACCGCCATGGGCGGCGTGAACTGGCCGATCGCCACCTTCATGGTGAGGATCACGCCGAACCACACGACGTCCCAGCCGAACGCCTTGGCGAGCGGCAGGAGCAGCGGGATGAAGATGAGGAAGGTCGAGACGCCGTCGAGGAACATGCCGACCACGAGCAGGATCGCGAAGAGGAGGAGCAGCGTGCCGGTGCTTCCGAGCCCGCTGTTCAGCACGAAGCCGGCGATCGGGTCGGCGAGCCCGAGCGTGTTCACCGAGTAGGCGAAGATTCCGGCGAGGCCGAGCACGATCATGATCACCGCCGAAATTTCGGCCGCCTCGCTGAAGATCGAGAAGAGGTCGCGCCAGCCGATCGTGCGGTGGACCGCGAGGCCGACGAAGAGCCCGTAGAAGACGGCGACCACGGCGGCTTCCGTCGGCGTGAACCACCCGGCGCGCATGCCGCCGAGGATGAGGACCGGCGCCGCGAGGCCCCA
>JAFAGU010000252.1 GCA_019237595.1 Betaproteobacteria bacterium
CAATTCGTGCCCATCCGCCGCGCGCTCGCGCGCGACATCGAGCGGCTGAAGGCGCTGCCCGCGATCGATTTTCCCGGCATGAGCCTGCGGCTGGATGCGCTCGCGGCCTCGGTGGACGCACTCCCGCTCGCCTACGACGAGCGGCTCCAGCGGCCGGCCGCCGCGAGGACCGAAGGCGAGGGCGGCAGCCTCTTCGCGCGCTTCGGCGCGGACCTTTGGGCGGAGCTCAAGCAGCTCGTCGTCGTCAGGCGGATCACTACGCCCGAGCCGCCGCTTTTGCCGCCGCAGGAGTCGTTTTTCCTGCGGGAGAACCTGCGGTTGAGGCTGCTCGATGCGCGGCTTTCGCTCCTCGCCCGCGACGAGGCGGGGTACCGCGAGGACCTTCGCGCCGCGCAGGCGTGGCTGCGGCGCTACTTCGACGTGCGCTCGAAGCAGGCGGCGGACGCCCTCGCCCAGCTTCGCCAGCTCTCCGCCGCGTCGATCAGCTTCGAGATGCCGACGATCTCCGAGAGCCTCGACGCCGTGCGCAGCTTCAAGTCACGAAGGGAGCGCGCGGGGGGATGAGGTCGCTTCTCTGGCTCCTTGCGCTCTTTGCGGCCGCGGTCGCGCTCGCGATCGTCGGGCGGAACGACACCGGCTACGTGCTCTTCGTCTATCCGCCGTACCGCGTCGAGATGTCGATGGTGCTCTTTGCCGTTGGTTGCGTGCTCGCGTTCGTTGCCGTGTATGGCGCCGCCAGGCTCCTTTCGAGGGCGCTCGAGCTTCCGGCGCAGGTGCGGGCCTATCGCCTGCGCAAGCGCGGCGAGCGCGCGCAGGGCGCTTTTGCCGCCGCGCTCCACGCCTACTACGAAGGCCGCTACGCCCGGGCCGCGAAGGACGCGGAGCTCGCCTATGAGGGCGGGGCGGCTCCCGGGCTCTCGGCGCTGCTCGCCGCGCGAGCAGCGCACCAGCTGCGCGATTTTCCGCGGCGCTCGCTCTGGCTCGAGCGTGCCGAGCGCGCCGGGGCGGAGATCCAGACCGCGCTCGCGGTCACGCGCGCGGAACTCGCGCTCGAGGAACGCGACTATGCGACCGCGCGCGAAGCGCTGCACGGGATGCACGGATCGGGACCGAAGCACATCGCCACGCTGCGGCTGCTGCTGCGGGCCGAGCGCGGCGCGGGCGCCTGGGAGGAGGTGCTGCGCCTCGCGACGCAGCTCGCCAAGCGGGACGCCATCTCGCCCGCGCTGGCGGAGGAGTACCGCACGCAGGCGACGCTCGAGCTCCTGAAGAGCGCCGCCGGAAGCGCGGCGGACTTCGAGCGGCGCTGGCGCAACGTCCCGGCCGAGGACCAGGTAAAGCCGCGCCTGGCGGCCGCGGCGGCGCGCGAGGCGGCCGAGCTCGGTCGCCCGGCGCTTGCCCGCGAGATTCTCGAACGCGCACTCGCGCGCGAGTGGAGCGCCGACCTCGTTGCCGCGTATGGCGAGCTTCCCGGCTCCCTGGAGCCGGCAGCGCGGCAAGCCGAGGCGCGCGCGCGCATCGAGCGCGCCGAAGCCTGGCTGCGCTCGCGCAGCCGCGATGCGCAGCTCCTCGCCGCGCTCGGGACGCTTTGCGTCGACGCGGAGCTATGGGGCAAGGCGGCGAGCTTCCTCGAGGCGAGCCTCTCGTTCGAGGAAACTCGGGCTGCTCGGCTGCAGCTCGCGCGGCTTGCCGAGCGCCTCGGGCGCGCGAGCGAGGCGCAGGCGCACTTCCGCCGCGCCGCCGAGCAGGTCTAGGCCCAGTCCCTCGGGCGCAGGAAGTCCCGGTACAGGCATTCTTCCGGAGAGCCTGGCTCCGGATGCCAGTCGTAGCGCCACGCGGCCTGCGGCGGCATCGAGACGAGGATCGATTCCGTGCGCCCGCCCGACTGCAGGCCGAAGAGCGTGCCGCGGTCGTAGACGAGGTTGAACTCGACGTAGCGGCCGCGCCGGTAGGCCTGGAAGCGGCGCTCGCGTTCCCCGTAGGGGAGCGCGGTGCGCTTCTCGAGGATCGGCAGGTAGGCATCGAGGAAGGCGTCGCCGACCGCCTTCGCGAGGCGAAACGAGAAATCGAAGCCTTGCTCGGAAAAATCGTCGAAGAAGATGCCGCCGATGCCGCGCGGCTCGCCGCGATGGCGCAGGTGGAAGTATTCGTCGCACCAGCGCTTGAAGCGGGCGTAATAGTCCGTTCCTGCTTCGTTCGCGAGCGGGGCGAGCGCCGCCTTGCACGTGCCGTGGAAGTGGCGCGCGTCCTCCTCGAAGCCGTAGTAGGGCGTGAGGTCCATGCCGCCGCCGAACCACCACACCGGATCCGCGCCGGTCGTCGTGAAGAACCGCACGTTCATGTGCACCGTCGGGCAGTAGGGGTTGCGCGGATGCAGGACGAGCGAGACGCCCATCGCCTCGTAGCCGAGCCCGGCGAGCTGCGGGCGCGAGGCGCTCGCCGAAGGCGGGAGCGCTGCGCCCTTCACGCGCGAGAGGTTGACGCCGCCGCGCTCGAAAACGCCGCCTTCCTCGACGACGCGCGAGACGCCGCCGCCGCCCTCGGGACGCTCCCATGCGTCGCGCCGGAACGGCGTGCCGTCGCGCGCTTCCAGCGCCGCGACGATGCGATCCTGGAGGCCGGCGAGGTAGCGATGGACGGCTGCCGAGTCCATCAGCCGCGCTTGAGCGCCCGGTGGCCGATGTCCTTGCGGTATTGCATGCCGTCGAAGCGGATCCGGTCCACGGCGGCGTAGGCGCGGGTGCGCGCCATCTTCACCGAATCGCCGAGCGCCGTGACGCAGAGGACCCGGCCGCCGCTCGTCAGCACGGCTTTTCCGTCGAGGCGCGTCCCGGCGTGGAACACGCGGCAATCGTCCTCGGCGCGCGGCAGGCCTTCGATGCGGTCGCCCTTGCGAGGCTCGTCCGGGTAGCCGGGCGCGGCGATGACCACGCCGAGCGCCGCCCGCCGGTCCCATTCCGGTGCCGCGCGCTCGAGCGTGCCGTCGAGCGCGCGCTCCACCAGCTCGAGGAGGTCCGACTTCAGCCGCAGGACGATCGGCTCCGTCTCGGGGTCGCCCAGGCGGCAGTTGAACTCCACCACGCGCGGCGCGCCCTGCCGGTCGATCATCAGCCCCGCATAGAGGAAGCCGACGTAGGGCGTGCCGTCCTTCGCCATGCCCTGCACCGCCGGCTGCACGATTTCCCGCATCACGCGCGCGTGGACCTTGGGCGTGACGATCGGCGCCGGCGAATAGGCGCCCATGCCGCCGGTGTTCGGGCCCTCGT
>JAFAGU010000381.1 GCA_019237595.1 Betaproteobacteria bacterium
CCAACCTGACGCGGCGCGAGGAGTGCGGGCCCTGGTATGACGGCCGGCGCTAGGCGTTCCTAGTCCATCCGGCCCAGCCGCCGCCGAGGCGCCGGCGGGGCGACGTTTCCTATAGTGAGGCATGGCATTCGTCGACGGCCAGCGGCTCGTGCGCCTGCCAGGCTGGCGCATGCTCCTCATCGTGGTGGTCGTCGCCGTCCTGTACGCGGCGCGCGAGGTGCTGATCCCGCTCGCGCTCGCCATCCTCTTCAGCTTCCTCCTCTGGCCGGCGGTCCGCAGGCTGGAGCGCATCGGTGTCCCGCGCAAGGCCGGAACGGTGATCGTGATCGTGCTTTCCGTGGCGCTCGTCGCGGGAATCGCGTCCTTCGCCGGCAACCAGGCGGTCAGCCTCGCGGGCAAGCTTCCCGAGTATCGCGAGAACATCGTGCGCAAGCTGGAGGCGCTTCGCACGCCTCCCAAGGGCAGCCTCGGCAAGGCCGCGCAGGCCATCAAGGAAATCGAGCAGGAGGTGAAGCCCGGCGCGAAGGAGGGCGCCCCGCGCCCCGAGCGGCCCGCTCCCAGCGCGAGCGCCGTCCCCACGACCGCGCTCCAGCTCATCGGCAAGCTCGGCGTGTCGCTCCTCGGGCTCCTCGCCTCGGTAATCGCCGTGGTCGTCCTGACCGCGCTCATGCTCCTGCAGCGCGACGACCTGCGCGACCGGCTCGTGCGCCTCGTGGGCGAGGCGCACGTGCACGTGACTACGCAGGCGATGGAGGACGCGGGCCAGCGCGTGAGCCGCTACCTGCTCATGCAGCTCCTGGTGAACGCGTGCTACGGCGTGCCGCTCGCCACCGCGCTGCACTTCATCGGCCTGCCGAACGCGTTGCTCTTCGGCCTGCTCGCGACCGTGCTTCGCTTCGTGCCTTATCTCGGCGCGGCAATCGCGGCGTCGCTGCCGATCCTCCTGTCCTTCGCGATCTCCGAGGGCTGGGAGACGATCGCATGGACGGTCGGCTGCATCGCGACGCTGGAATTTCTCACCGCCTACGTGGTCGAGCCCTGGCTCTACGGCGAAAGCACGGGCCTCTCGCCGCTCGCGATCGTCTGCGCGGCCATTTTCTGGACGTGGCTCTGGGGTCCCATCGGCCTGCTTCTCGCGACGCCGCTGACCGTCTGCCTCGCGGTCGTCGGCCGGCACCTGCCGCAGCTCGGCTTCTTCCACGTGCTGCTCGGGGTCGAGCCAGTGTTGCCCGCGCCGATGCGGCTCTACCAGCGGCTGGTCGCGATGGAGTACGAGGAAGCGCTCGAGCTCGCCGAGGCGCACTCGCGCGAGCGCGGGCCGCTCGCGCTCTGCGACGAGCTGATGCTGCCGGCGCTCCTCATCGCGAAGCGGGACCGTCTGCGCTCGTCGCTGGACGAGCGCCACGAGGCGTTCGTCTTTGGCGGCCTCAGGCGCATCGTCGAGGAGTCGGAGCCCGGCCTCGATCCGCAGCCGCCGGCGCGGCGAGAGGAAACCATCGCGATCGTGCCGGCGCGCGACGAGAGCGACTACATCGCGGCCCTCATCCTCGCGCGGGCGGCCGAGAACGAGCGCTATGGCGCGCGCGTGCTGCCCTGCGAGAGGCTGGCCGCCGAGCAGCTCGAAGACCTCGCCGCGAACGAGGATCGCGGCATCTGCATCTCCGCCGTGCCGCCTTCGGCCGCGGCGAACGCCGCCTACCTCTGCAAGCGGCTGCGCCGCCGGCTTCCCAACGCGAAAATCCTGGTGGCCCTCTGGCACGCGAACACGAACGTCGAGGCGCTCAAGCGCCGTCTGCGCGAGGCGGGCGCCGACGAGGTCGTGACGCGGCTTCCGGAGGCCCTCGAGCGCATTCGCCTCATCGTTCCGCAGGCGGCGCGCTAGTCCGATTGCCGCGCCGCTGTAGCGGCGGTAAGGTCCGGACGTGATCCGCCGCACCGCCGTCCTAGCCGCCTGTCTCGCATGGTCCTTCGCGGCCCACGGCGCCTCCTGCCTCGAGTCGGCGCTCGAGCGCGACGCTTACGAGGCGTGCGTCCGGGACGAGATCCTGCCGCTCGAGTCGCGCGTCGTCCACCTCGTGAACGCGGTTCGCGCGAAGCTGCGGGCCGAGCCCGAGCGGCTCAAGGCATTCGAGCGCGCCCACGATGCCTGGAACGATTACCGCAACGGCCAATGCGCCACAGAAGTGTCGCTGCGCGAGGAGGGCTCGCCGCAAGCGCGGCGCCGGGCCTTCGCCATTTGCACGAAGCGGCTGCTCGAGCTGCGCGTGCAAGAGCTCGAGGCGCTCTGAACATGACGGCGTTCGCGGACAAGGAACCCTCGCGCGCCGAGATCGATGCGCTTCCCGGCGCCGCGCTCCTCGAGTTCGGCAGCCCGTGGTGCGGCTACTGCCGCCGCGCCCAGCCGCTCGTCGAGGCTTCGCTTGCCGCGCATCCCGGCGTGCGGCACATCAAGGTCCACGACGCGAGCGGCCGGCGGCTCGGGAGGTCGTTCGGCGTGAAGCTCTGGCCGACGCTCGTTTTCCTGAAGGACGGCCAGGAGCTCGCGAGGCTCGTGCGGCCGGGGGACTCTTCAACGATCGTCGAGGCGCTCGCCAAGATCGCGTAGCGGCCGCCACGCCAGCGCTGTTGTAGTAAGTTGCGCGCATGACTCGCTTCGATCCCGAGCGCATGGAACGGATGTACGGCTCGCCGCCGATCGCGGAGCAGCGCGCGCGCACGCGCGCCGCGCTCGCGGCCCGTCCCGGAGAAAGAGGCCTCGACATCGGCACCGGCGTAGGCTTCCTTGCCTGCGAGCTCGCGAAGGAGGTCGGCGCCGCGGGCCACGTCACCGGCATCGACCTGGGCGAGGAGCTCGTCGACGCGGCGCGCGAGAAGGCGCGGCGTAGCGGCGTCGAAGACCAGACGACGTTCAAGGTCGGCGACGCGACGTCGTTGGAGATCGCGGACGGCTCGCTCGATTTCGTGGCGGCAGTGCAGGTCTACCTGTATGTCAAGGACATCGACCGCGCGCTGCGCGAGGCGGCACGCGTGCTGAAGCCGGGAGGCCGGCTCGCCGTGGTCGATACCGATTGGGACTCCTGCGTCTGGCTCACGTCCGACCGCGCGCGGCACCACAGGATCATGGAGGCGCGGGTGCAGGAGTTCGCGCAACCTCACCTGCCGCCGATGCTGCCCAGGCTCCTCCAGCGCGCGGGATTCGCGTTGAAGAGCGTCGAGGCGATCCCGGTGCTGAACCGCGAATACGATCCGGATTCGTTCAGCGGCGGCATCATCGACATCACCGCGAAGCTCGCGACGAAGTTCGGAGTCGAAGCCGCCGAGGCCGCCGCGTGGGCGGACGACCTGAAGAGCCGCACAGCCGAAGGCGAATACTTCTTCAGCGTCAACCGCTACCTCTTCCTTGCCGCACGACGCTGAAGCTCCGTCGGAGTGGGTGGTGCGCTGGGCATCGCGCATCGCGCGCGGGCCGGTCCTCGACGTCGCCTGCGGCTCCGGCCGCCACTCGCGCTATCTGCGGGACCTTGGCTTCGAAGTGATCGCGGTCGATCGGGTTCCGGCGTCCATCGAAAACGTGAGATTCGTGGAGGCCGACCTCGAGGACGGCTCTCCGTGGCCGTTCGAGGGCGAGCGGTTCGGCGCGATCGTCGTGACGAACTATCTCCACCGGCCGCTCTTCCCGCTCCTGCTCCGCTCGCTCGGCGACGGAGGGCTCC
>JAFAGU010000287.1 GCA_019237595.1 Betaproteobacteria bacterium
CCGCGCTCGTCCTCGGCGGCATCGCGGCGCTGGCGTTGAGATAGCGATGAGGCCGCTCGAGCATCTCACCATCGTCGATCTTTCCCGGGTGCTTGCGTGCCCGTTCGCTTCCATGGTCCTGGCGGAGCTCGGCGCCCGGGTCATCAAGGTCGAGCAGCCGGGCGTGGGCGACGAGACGCGCACGTTCGAGCCGCAGCTCGCGCGCGACAGCGCGTACTACTTCGCGTGCAACCGCTCGAAGGAGTCGATCACGATCGACCTGCGCTCGGACGACGGCAAGAAGGCGGTGCGCGAGCTCGCTGCCCGGGCCGATGCGCTCGTCGAGAACTTCCCGGTCGGGACGCTCGCGAAACGCGGGCTCGACTACGCAACGCTGAGCGGGCTGAACCCGAGGCTCGTCTACGCGTCTTGCACGGGCTTCGGCCAGACCGGCCCGTATGCGCAGAAGAAGGGCTACGACACCGTCTTCCAGGCGATGGGTGGGCTCATGAGCCTCACCGGCGAGCGCGGCGGCGGGCCCGTGAAGCCGGGGCTTCCTGTCGCCGACCTCACTTCGGGGCTCTGGGTCGCAATCGGCATCCTCGCAGCGCTTTCCGGACGCGAGCGCACGGGCAAGGGCTGCCACATCGATTTCTCCATGCTGGATGGCCAGGTGTCGCTCCTCACGCTCGCGGCGGCACGCTACTTCGCGCTCGGCGAGGTTGCGCCGCGCCTGGGCACCGAGCACCCGGGCCGAGTGCCCTCGGCGACGTTCCGCTGCGCCGACGGCAAGTACGCGCACGTGACGGCGAGCGACCAGCACTGGGCGCCGTTGTGCCGGGCGCTCGGAATCGAAAGCTGGGGACAAGACTTCTCCACCAACCAAATCCGCGTGGAAAAGCGCGAGGACGTCATGCGCGTGCTCGACGAGAAGATTTCCGCGCTCAAGAGAAGCGAGCTGCTTTCGCGGCTCGACGAAGCCGATGTCCCGGTCGGGCCGGTGAACGACGTCGAGGAGATTCTCGGCGATCCGCACGTCCGCGCGCGCGGGCTCGTGGGGAGCTTCCACTATCCGGGCGTGGGCGAATTCAGGGCGCTCGCGCTCCCGTACAAGTTCGCCGGCTGGGAGAACCCGGTGATCGGGCGCCCGCCCACGCTCGGCGAGCATACGGACAAGATCCTCGCCGAGCTCGGCCTCGCAAAGGAATCCTGATGGCCTATACGACGCTGCATCTCTCCACGGCGGGCGGCATCGCTACCCTCACGCTCGACCGTCCGGAAGCGCGCAACGCCCTCAACCTCGCCATGTGCGAGGACCTCAAGGCGGCGGCGCAAGCCGTTGGCCGCGACCCATCGGCGCGGCTCCTTTTCATCCGCGGGAAGGGACCGTCCTTCTGCGCGGGCGCGGACCTGAAGGAGCGCGTCGGCAAGAACGCCGATTGGGTGCGCGAGCGTCGCATGAAGGCTTTCGCCGCCTACGACGCGACCGAAGCGCTCGCCGTCCCGGTGATCGCAGTCGTCGAGGGCCATGCGCTCGGCGCGGGCGTCGAGATCTCCTCCATCTGCGACTTCATCGTCGCGACGCCCGCCGCGAGCTTCGGCACGCCGGAGACGATGCGCGGCTCGGTGGGCGCGACCCAGCGCCTGCCGCGCGTGATCGGCAAGCGCCTCGCCAAGGACCTTATGTTCACCGGCCGGCGGCTCACCGCCGAGGAAGCGAAGTTGTTCGGTTTTGTGTCGAGGGTTGTCGCGCCCAGCGAGCTGGAATCTGAATTGAAGAAAATATCTGAAGCCATCCTGGGAGCGTCACCGGATGCGTTGCGCCTCGCCAAGCGCTGCATCGATCGGGGCGTGGAGACGGACCAGAAGGGCGCGATGGCGATCGAGATCGAGGCGATCGAGGAGCAGCTCGCCTCGGGGAAATGGATGGGCAAGCAGTGATCCTCGGCGAGGTCCTCGCCAGGCAGGCGGGGGAGCGGCCGGGCGGAGAGGCGCTCGTCACGCGGGCTTCCCGCTTTTCCTACGCCCAAATCTTCGAAAGAGCGCAATCTGCCGCGGGCGCGATGCACGCGCTGGGGCTGCGCAAGGGCGACCACGTCGCCATCCTGATGGGCAACGACGAGCACTGGCTCTCGCTCTTCTACGGCGCGGCGCTCCTCGGCGCGGTCACGGTGCCCGTCAACACGCGCTTCAAGCGGAACGAGATCGACTTCTGCCTGCGCAAGTCCGATTGCAAGGCGCTCTTCTACGCGGGCCGCTTCCTCGGCATCGACTTCGAGGCGATGCTCGAGGACATCAAGCCGCCGATCGCGATCGATGTCTCGATGCGGACGCTCCAAGGAGAATTTCGAGGCGCCGACGTTTCGCCGGAAGATCCGCTGCTGATCCAGTTCACCTCCGGCACCACGGCCTACCCGAAAGGCGCGCTCCTCACGCACGAAAACATGCTGCGCGACGCGCTCGAGGCGGGGAGGCGCATCGGCGTGAGGCGGGAGGACCGCTACTTCAATTGCCGCCCGTTCTTCCACGCCGCCGGCTCGACGCTCTCCGCGCTGATGGCGCTCGTGCACGGCTGCACGCTCGTCACGCTGCCCACGTTCGACGCCGGCGGGGCGCTCGAGCTCATGGAGCGCGAGGGCTGCACGCTCCTTTCAGGAAACGACACGCTCTTCCAGATGCTCATGGGCCACGCCGACTTCCCGAGGCGCAGGCTTTGCCTGCGCGGCGGCTGGTCGGCGGCGGGTCCGCAGACCATGCGTCGGATCATCGACGTCCTTGGCGCCCGGGAGATCTGCGCGGCCTACGGCCTTTCGGAAGCTTCGCCCAACGTGGTGATGAGCGACTGGCGCGATCCGGAGGCGCTGCGCGTCGAGGGCCTCGCCGCGCCCTTGCCCGGCGTCGATCTGCGGATCAGCGAAGAAGGGGAGATCCAGGTCCGAGGCTGGAACGTGATGCGCGGCTACTACAACGATCCGGAGCAGACGGCGAAGGCCTTTACCGCCGATGGGTGGCTCCGCACGGGCGACCTGGGGGAGCTCACGCCGGAGGGCCGCCTGCGGATGGTCGGCCGGCTGAAGGACGTCTTCCGCGTCGGCGGCGAGAACGTCGCGCCGGCGGAGGTGGAGGAGGTCCTGCTGGCGCATCCAGCGGTGCAGACCGCCCAGGTGATCGGCGTGCCCGATGAGCGCCTGGGTGAAGTGCCGTGCGCCTATGTCACGTTGAAGGCGAATGCTTCTGCGGCCGAAAAGGAGCTGGTGGAGTGGTGCAAGGCGCGCTGTGCGAGCTTCAAGGTGCCGCGGTACCTGAGGATCGTGGAGGACTTCGAGGCGATCGGGATGACCGCGAGCGGCAAGGTGCAGAAAGCCCGGCTGCGGGAGCACGCGCTGAAGGAGCTGGCGCTCCCCGGCGGCGGCGCAGCCGGGAGCGCCGGCGCTACTTGACGCGCTTGTAGACGCGCTCCGAGGTGCCGATCGAACCCTACTTGCGCTCGCTCGCCGGCTCGGCGCGCGGCGCGGGGCGTCCGGAATTCGACATTTCGGCTTCCAGCTGCGCCACGGCCCGCGGGTCGTCGAGGGCCCGGCCCACGGCAATCGCCCGGTCGAAATAGGCGCGGCGCTTCGCGTCGTCGCCGCGCGCCGATTCCACCCGCGCAAGCTCGGTGAGGTCCGCAAGGATCTTGCGCGGATCGGCGAGCGCGTGGTCGATCTGGAGCGCCTGCTCGAGCGCCGCCCCGGCTGCCGGTGCGTCACCGAGGGCGAGGCGCGCCCGGCCGAGCGTGCGCAGCGCGTTGCCGGCCTCGGCGCGGTTGTCCTTCGCGCGCGCGGAGTCCGAGGCGGCCCGCGCGAGCTCCGCGGCGCGGGCGAAGTCCTTCGTATCGAGCGCCACCTGCGCGCGGACGTTGCCGATCGCGGGCAAGAGCTCGCAGGCGCCGCAGCGCGCGTCGGCGCGCTGCGCCCAGGCGGCCGCCTCGAGCGGATTTCCCCCGGCGAGCAGGAGCACCGAGCGCCGCAGCTCGGCCTGGGCGAGCCGGCGCTCGGGATAGGCGTACCGGGGGCGATCGAGCACTTCGGCGAGCGCTTCGTGCGCATCGGCCTCGCGGCCCAGTCGTTGGTAGACGATGGAAAGGTTCACCGCCGCGGCGGCGAGCGCATCCGCATCCTCGACCGAGCGCGCGATGCGCCGGGCTTCCTCGTAGTCTCGCGCGGCGGAGGCCAGGTTTGCGGATTGCGTCGCGGCCGCGCCGCGCGCGTAGGCTTCGGCGAGGCGCTGCTGCGCGGCGGGCGCCGGCGGCGGAGGTGCGGAAGCGCAGGCGCCGAGGAGCACGATTCCGGCGAAGGGCAGGGCCCTCACCGGCGGCCTTCGGCGCTGTCGATCGGAAGCGTGCGCTCCGGCGCGTCGCGGAACTGGTCGCTGATCGGCCAGACTCGCTTCACGGCGCCTACCACCTCGCCCGCCTCGCGCACGGCGGATTCGCTTCGGTCGATCGCCGGCCGGGCCGCACGCAGTGCCTCGCGCGCCTCCTCGCCCGTCTGGCGAAGCTGCGCCGAGGCCGCGCCGAGCGAATCGAGCGTCGTGGCGAGCTTCGAAGCGAGCGCCGGGATCTGAGCATCCACGTGCTCCACCGCCCCGCGGGCGGACTGCGCGGTGCGGTCGGCGCTCTTCGCGGCGTCTCCCACCTGCGCCACGGCGCGGTCGGCGTCGTGCAAGAACTTGCGCACGGCGTCATGCGTCTCCGGGAGCTTTTCCGCCTCGGCCTGGAGCTTCTTCATCATGGCGGGCATCGCCTCGCCGGAGCGATTCATCTGCGCGAGCACCTGGCGAAGCTCCTGGAAGGCCGGCGCCATCTGCCGGCGCAGGTCGTCGATGATCTCCGAGAGCCCGCGGCTCGGCTCGAAGCCCAGGCGGTCGCCTTCGGCAAGCGCTTCGGAGGCGCTGCCGGGCAGCACGTCGATGGAGGCCGCTCCGACCACGCCCGACTCGCGCGAGAGGCGGGCGCGCGAATCCTTGGGGATGCTGGGAACGTGCTCGCTATTGATCGAGAGCTCCACGTCCACGCCGCCCTGCGAGAGCCGCATGTCGGTGACCGAGCCGACGACGAACCCGTGCAGCTTGACGGGCATGCCCTTGCTGATGCCCAGGGCGTTGGCGGCGACGAAGTGCACGCGCGTGTGCGGCGTCAGCCAGCCCTGCTTATAGGCGACGAGCGCCATGAACGAGGCCGGGAGCAGCACGGCGACGATCACGAACGCGCGGACCTTGGCGGCGAGGCCGGGAAAACGCGACGGCGGGACGATCGATTCGCTCATGCGGGGTCTCTCTCCGCGTCGACGTGGAGCAGGCTGCCGTCGGGACGGCGCGAGCGGTATTGTGCCTCGAAGCGTCGCGAAAGGCTCACTTCGCCCGCCCTCAGTCCCTCGTCCACCGCGTCGAGCACGGCGAGGTCAGGGTCGGAGGCAAGCAGGCGCGTGAAGGCGACGAGCTTGCGCTCGAGCGAGCCGAGCTCGTCGGGAAGCCTGGCGAGCAATGCGCGCGGGTCGGCGCCCAGGTCGCGCAGCGTATCGCGCGCGAGCGCTTCCACGCGCTCGAGCGGCGGCGATCCGTGGTAGGCCGCGGCGAGGGAGATGTTCTCCCAGCCGTTCAGGTTGCTGATGAGGCGAAGCCCTGGAGTCAGCACGCCCACGCGCCGGCGCAGCCGGCGCCGGTCGCGGGCGTCGAGGTTGGCGGTCGACTCGCCGAAGAGCTCGAGCTCTTCGCCCGGGTCGGAAGGCTGCGCCTCCAGCACCGCCGAGACGAACCGGGACTTGGTTTCCCGGTCGGGCATGCGCGCGCGCGCGACGCCGCCGCGGGGCACGGCGACGCGCAGCTCGGCCGACCCGTTCTCGCGCCGGCAGTAGAGGAGGGCGAGCGCGTCGCGCACTTCGTCGGCGGCGCGGGCGCGGATCATACCTTCGCCTTTACGAGGCCGAAGAAGAGGATGCCATACACGATGTAGGCAAAGACCGCGTTGATGAAGACGACGAGGAGCGCGCTTTGCGTCACCGCGCGCGTGACGACCTTCGGCACGGCGTTCTGGCTGAGCTCGGGCGGGTTCAGGCCCTGGTAGCAGCAGCAGGCGGCGATCGAGAAGCCGAAGAGGAGGCTCTTCACCACCGAATAGAAGAGATCCACGGGCGAGAAGAGGCTCGTGAAGCCGCCGAGGAGCTCCGTGAACGTCGCGTCGATGACGAGCGGCGCGAACGCAAGGCCGCCGAGCACCGCGAGGAACTGGATGTAGAAAGTGATCGCGGCCGTGGCCACCGTCACCCCGAGCACCCTCGGGAGCACGAGGTAGTCGTAGATGTTGACGTCGAGGTGCCGCAGCGCATCGGTTTCGCCCGACACGCGCATCACCGCCATCTCGGCGGCGATCGCGCTTCCCGAGCGCAGGATCACCACCATGCCTGCCGCGAGGGGGCCGATCTCGCGGAACACTGCCCAGAGGAGGAGCTTCACCGCCAGGTCCGCATCCGCGTTGAGGACGTCCATGACGATGGCAATGACGAGCACGCCGAGCGCCGTGGCGCGCAGGAGCAGCCCCGTCGACGCCATGACGCCGGTGAAGTAGACCTGCCGCAGGAACGAGTCGAATATCGGCGGACGCGCGAGGCGCCCTGCGCGCAGCGCGACGTTCAGCGACAGCCTGACGCCGCCCTCGATCTCCAGCAGACTGCGCAGCATTCTTCTTCCGCCCCCTCCGCGGCAAGCGTACCACCGCGTCCGCCGGTATGATCGCGGGCCATGGGGGAGGCGGCAGCGGCGCTCGAGATCGCCGCGGGCGGCGCCGGAGACGGGCCGCCCCGCGTACGCGTTCACGGAGAGTGGACTTTCCGCGGCCTGGCGGCGGCGAAGGCCGCGCTCGCGCGCCAGCTTTCCGAGATCGAGCGGCATCCCGCCCGCGAGCTCCAATGGGACCTGTCGGGCATCACCGCCCTCGACGACGCCGGCGCCGTCTGGCTCGCGCGCGCGCTACGGGAGGCGCGATCGATCGAGGTGCCTGAGCGCCACCAGGAGATCCTGCGCCAGGCGAGCGAGGGCCTGCTCGTGCCGCGCGAGGCGCGCAAGGGCTTCGACCCGCTCTGGGCCGTGGTAGCGCTCGGGGCCGCGGGCATCAACCTCGCGGTGCACCTGCGCGACGGCGTCAACATGCTGGGCCAGCTTGCGATCGACGTTTTCCACGTCGCCCGCCAGCCGCGCGAGACGCCGCTCCTCGAGCTCTCGGCCGGCGTCTTCCGCGCCGGCGTCACGGCCTTGCCCGTGACAATGCTCGTCGGCTTCCTCGTCGGCATCGTCCTCACCTACCTCTCGGCGCTGCAGCTCGCGCGCTACGGCGCCGACCTCCTGGTGATCAATATCGTCGGCGTGGGCGTGGTCCGCGAGCTCGGCCCCATGCTCGCCTCAATCATCGCCGCGGGGCGCTCCGGCTCGGCCATCACCGCCCAGCTCGGCGTCATGCGCGTCACCGAGGAGATCGAGGCGCTCTCCGTCATGGGAATCTCCATCACCTCGCGGCTCGTGCTGCCGAAGGTGATCGCGCTCGCCATCGCGCTGCCGCTCGTGGCCTTTTGCACCGACCTCGCGGCGCTCGTGGGCGCCATGCTGGTCGCGAAGTTCACGCTGGGCATCGCGCCGGCGGCATTCATGGAAGCGTTGCCACGCGCGGTGGAGGTCGTGAACTTCTGGATCGGCATCGGGAAATCGGTCGCCTTCGGCTTCGCGGTCGCGTTCGTCGCCTGCCACTACGGCCTTCGGGTGCTGCCCAACACCGACAGCCTCGCCGTGGGCGTCACGCGCTCGGTCGTCTCCTCGATCACGTGCGTGATCCTCCTCGACGCCATCTTCGCCATCCTGCTGCGCAATGTCGGCTGAAAACGTCGTCGAAGTCCGCAAGCTGCTCAACACGGTGGGGAAGAACCATGTCCTGCACCGCGACCTGGAGCTCGAGGTGCGGCGCGACGAGGTGATGACGCTCGTCGGAGGCTCGGGGAGCGGGAAGACCCAGCTCCTGCGCGTGATCCTGGGCCTCAAGCGCCCGGCGGGAGGCTCGGTGCGCGTCTTCGGCGTCGACTGGCAGCGCGGGTCGGCGAACGAGATCCGGCGCGCCCGCCAGAGGATGGGCATGCTCTTCCAGAACGGCGCGCTCTATTCCGCCCTGACCGTGTACGAGAACGTCGCGTTCCCGTTGCGCGAGCGGAAAGGCCTGGACGAGGACGCTGTGCGCGCCATCGTCAACGCGAAGCTCGCCCAGGTGGAGCTCGAGCCGCAGCACGGCAAGCTCCTCCCCGCGAACCTCTCGGGCGGCATGGTGAAGCGCGTGTCGCTCGCGCGCGCGCTCGCGCTCTCGCCCGAGCTCCTGATCCTCGACGAGCCGACGGCCGGCCTGGACCCGGACCGCTCGGAGCGCTTCGTCCAGCTCATCAAGCGGCTGCGGGAGGAGCAGCGCTTCGCGGTCCTCATGGTCACCCACGACCTCGACACGCTGAACGACCTCACGACGCGGGTTGCGGTGCTGGCGGACCAACATATAATCGCCTGCGGGAGGCTGGACGAGGTGCGCGATCACCCGCACCGCTTCGTGCAGAACTTTTTCGGGGGGGACCGCGGCCGCCGCGCGTTCGAGGGCTAGCCCATGGAAAACCGAGCGTACGCGCTGATTACGGGGCTCTTCCTCATCGGCATCGTCGCGGCGATGGTCGTCGCGGCCCAGTGGCTGGGCGGGGACCAGACCGTACGCGTTCCCTACCGGGTGGTGTCCACCCAGCCGGTGACGGGGCTCAATCCGCAGGCCCAGGTGCGTTATCGCGGCATCGGCGTGGGCCGGGTGACGGCCATCACGCTCGATCCCAAGGATCCGCGCCGGATCCTCATCGACACGGAAGTCGACGCCAACATCCCGGTCACGCGCGGCACCTACGCGCAGCTCGGCATGGAGGGCATCACGGGCGTGGCGTACGTCCACCTCCTCGACGACGGCAAGGATGCGAAGCGCCTGCCGAAAGGCGCCGAGATCGAGACGCGGCCTTCCTTCATGGACAGCCTTTCCGACAACGCCGAGGGCCTGTCGAAGGATGCGCGCGAGCTCATCGCGAGCCTGAACAAGCTCGTCACCCCGGAGAACCGCGCGCGCCTGGAGAAGACGCTCGCGTCCCTCGAGCGCGTGAGCGCCGACCTGGAAGGGGTCTCGAAGAAGCTGCCCCAGACGATCGACCATGCCAACGCCTGGCTCGGCGACGACAATCGCAAGGTCGCGCGCCAGTCGCTCGAGCGACTGAACGAGACGGTGGCGGTGCTGCCCGAGCTCGCGCGCGAGGCGCAGCGCGTGGCAAAGGACACGCGCACGCTGGTCGGGCAGATGAGCACGCTTTCTGGCGAGGTGCAGGGCACGGCCGCCAGCCTTCGCGAGGGCACGCTGCCGCAGATGGGCACGCTCGCCGAGTCGATGGAGCGCAGCGCCGTGCGCTTCGGCCGGCTTGCCTACGAGCTCGAGCGCGCTCCCGACAGCGTGCTTTGGGGCCGCAAGCCGGCCCGCCCGGGGCCCGGCGAGCCGGGCTTCCAGCCATGAGGCGCGTGCTCGGCCTCCTCGTGTTCCTCTCCGCTTGCTCCACCACGGGAGGCGAGAGCGGCATGCGCACATTCGACCTCGGGACGGCGGCGCCGAAGTCGCAGCTACCGCCGCTGCGCGCGGTTTCGGTGCGTGCGCCACAGCCGTTCGACGGCGTGGAGATGTACTACCGCCTCGCCTACAAGGACGGTGCGGAGATCGCCGCGTTTTCGCAAAGCCGCTGGGCGGCCCCGCCCGCGGAGCTCCTGAGGCGCCAGCTCGTGCGCGCCCTCCCTGCAGGCGGTGCGGCGCCTTGCTCGCTCGAGCTCGAGGTGCAGGACTTCAGCCAGGTGTTCTCGTCCAAGGAGGCGAGCGACGCCCGGGTGGAGCTGCGCGCGACGCTCTTCACCGGCGTCTCGCGGGTGGCCTCGCTCAACGTCAACGCTACCGAGCCCGGCGGGGCGAATGCCGGCACCGGCGCCGCGGCGCTCGCTCGCGCGACCGATCGCGCGGTCGAGCAGCTCTCCGGCTGGGCCGCCACGCAGGGCGGTTGCAAGCAGCCGTAGCGCGCGAGGCCGCCATGGCGAGCCAGGAACGTTGGCAGGCATGGCAGGCGCGGGTCCTCACGGTTTTCCACCTTTCCCCGACCGCCGCGGTCTGGGCGGGCGTCGCGCTCTGCGCGGCCATCGCGCTCGTCGACATCGTTACGCCGCCGGAGCTGAATCTCAGCCTCTTTTACGTGTTCGTCATCCTCCTCGCGACCTGGAATGCGGGCCTGCGCGCGGGCTTCGCCTTCGCGGCCTTCGCTTGCGGCATGCAGTGGGTCGTGATGTCGGCGTACACGCCGCCGTACCTGCACTCCGTCTATTGGTATATCGCGCTGGCCGATCGCTGCGCGACCTTCTTCGTCGTCCTCGTGCTGACGCACCCGCTGCGCCTGCTCTTCGAGGACCATGAGAACGCGGCGCGCATCGACAGCCTCACCGGAGCGGCGAATCGCAAGTACTTCATGGAGCTCCTCGCGACCGAGCTGCGGCGCAGCGAGCGCTCCGGGCGCGCCTTCTCGGTGGCGCTCGTCGACTGCGACGACTTCAAGGTCATCAACGACCAGTTCGGCCACCTTGTCGGCGATTCCGTGCTGCGCGGCGTGGTCGAGATCGCCAAGGAGAGCGTGCGCGCCACCGATACCGTGGCCCGCTTCGGCGGCGACGAGTTCGCGATCCTCTTTCCCGAGACCGGCGCCGTCCCGGCGCACGACATCGCCCGGCGCGTGCAGTCGAAGATCCGGCAAAGCGAGGCGGTGCCTTACTGGACCAAGACCGTGAGCATCGGGCTCGGCACCTTCACCAACGCCCGCGGCGACCCGACCGACGTCGTCGCGCAATGCGACGCCCTCATGTACCAGGCGAAGCGCCTCGGCCGCGGCGAGATCGCCGCGGCGCAGTTCGACGGCGGGCCGCCGCAGGGCGGCGACGGCGCCCGTCCCCTGACGATCTCGAACATTCCCGGCCGGACAGCCTGATCAGACACTGTTCGGGCTTGACTTCGGTCAAGCCGGCGCTCGCCTGCGGTTTCCTACGATGCACGGACTCGGGGATGCATGTGATCGCCGCGAACGAGGACACGGAGGTAGTCGGCTGGCTGCGGGACGTCGCCGCAAGGCGCGCCCTCGCGCACGAGTCGGCCGACGAGATCCTCGCGCACTTCGAGGCGAAGCTTGGCAGGCCGCTGCGCTCCAAGGCCGCCGTCGAGGAGTACGTGGCGGCGCTCGAGGAGGCGGAGCGTCGGCGCGAGCGCGAGTCGTACCTGCGGCGCATTCGCCGGGAATCGGTGCTCCTCGTCCTGGCCGCGCTTTCTTATCTCCACTATTACTACTGGGACGTGAGCCTCAGGATCGCCTTGCTCCCCGAGATGCGGGTGACCGTGCCTGCGCGGCAGGCGCCCGCCCACAGGACCCAGGACGAGGACCCCGGGAGCCTGATCCGGTCGTAACGGGGGGCTAAAGGCCGAGCGCTTATACTGCCCGGATGCCCACGGGGCCGCTCAGCGACATCTCGCACGTCATCCAGCTCGCGATCGCGCCGGTGTTCCTGCTCACCGCGGTCGGCACGATCCTCGGCGTCCTGACGAACCGGCTCGGCCGCGCCGTGGACCGCCGCCGGGTGCTCTACGCCGCGCTGCCCACCCTCGCCGACGACGTCAAGGCCATGGCGAGCCAGGAGCTCGAGTTCGAGGCGAAGCGCGTCGCGCTCGTCTACAAGGCCATAACCCTCGCGGTGCTGTGCGCGCTCCTCGTGTGCCTGCTCATCGCGCTCGCCTTCATCGACGCCTTCGTGTCCCTCGACCTCGGGCGCGTGATCGCCGGGCTCTTCATCCTGGCGGTGGTGGCGCTCACGGCGAGCCTCACGGTCTTCCTGCGCGAGATCTTCCTCGCGGTGAAGAGCGTGCGCGCGCCGGTGCGCTAAAGGCGGAAGATCCGGCGGGCGTTCAACCCCCGCACCTTGTCGCGGACGGCGCCAGGCAGCGCGTCGACCCGGGAAAGGCAGCCTGGGATGTCGCCGATCGTGTGCGGATAGTCGGAGCCGTAGAGCACGTTCTCCTCCCCGCAGACCTCGAGCGCGAGCGCGAGCACGCTCTGCTGGAAGACGACGCTGTCGACATAGACGTGCCTCATATAGTCGCTGGGCGGGCGTTTCGTCTTGGCGGAAGCCGCCGGAATGTTGCGCCAGCAGATGTCGAGCCGGCCGACGAGGTAGGGAAGGGCGCCGCCGCCGTGCGAAGCGATGAGCTTCAGGTTCGGAAAGCGGTCGAAGAACCCATCGTAGATGCACCGCGCGACCGCGAGCGAGGTGTCGAAGGTGAAGCCGATCGGCGCCGTGAGCTGGAACTCGTGCATGCCGAGCTCGCGCGATCCCGGCGGCGCGGTGGGATGGACGAGCACCGGCAGCTTTCTCTCGTCAATGACCTTCCAGATGGGATCGAAGCAAGGATCCGTCAACGCCTTGCCGCCGATGTTTGCCAGGACCATCACGCCGACGGCGCCCGCATCGCAAGCTCTCTTCAGCTCCTCGAGGGCGAGATCCGCGTGCTGCCACGGGAGCGAGGCGAACCAGCGGATGCGGTCGGGCCATTGCTTCTGCGCCTTCGCCATGTCGTCGTTCATGATCCTCGCCGCCTTGAGGCTCACTTCCGGCCCGCCCCAGTAGACGTTCGGGCAGCTGAGCGACGTGATCGAGAGATCGAGCCCGTGCTTGTCCATCGTCGCGATGCGCAGCTCCCAGTCGAACATCGCCGGGACGGGCGTCATGAACGGCGATCCGTCCATGTGGATCGCCTTCAGGCCGCCGCGCACCTCGCGCAGCTCGTAGGTGGGCCCGCCGTGGAGGGAAAGGAGCTCGACCCATTCCCGGGTGAGCATGTGCGTATGGACGTCGATGACGGGTGCGGCCATTTCAGTCGATCCTTACTTTAGCGGCGCGCACGACGCGCGCCCATTTTTCCCGTTCGCTTCGGATGAATGCGGCGAACTCGCCCGGCGTGGAAGGCGAGGGCTCGGCGCCGGCCGCAAGCGCGCGCTCGCGAAGGTCCGGCGCCACGAGCGCCTGCCGAACTTCCGAATTGATCCTCGCGAGCACCGCATCCGGCACGCCCGCAGGCGCGATCATGCCGAACCAGCCGATTGCCTCATAGCCCGGAACGCCGGCCTCATCGAAGGTCGGCACCTCCGGCGCCGCGGCGATGCGCCGCCGCGTCGTAACGGCAAGCGCGCGCAGCCTTCCCGCCTTCACTTGCGCTAGCGCGGAGGGCACGTCGACGATGCCGAGCGGCACCTGGCCGCCGAGGACGTCGGAAGCGACCGGGCCGCTGCCCTTGTAGGGCACCGCCTGCAGCTCGATGCCGGCCATCATCTTGAGGAGCTCGCCGCAAAGGTGCATGGCGGAGCCATTCCCGCCGTGCGCATACGCCACGTTTCCTGCCCTTGCTGCTGCGATCACGTCCTTCAGGTCCATGAAGGGAGATTGCGCGCCCGATATGAGCACGAAGGGAATCATCGCCATGAGCGATACGGGGGCGAGGTCCTTGTCCGCGTCGAACGGCATGCTGGGATAGAGGGTCGCGTTCACGGAGAGCGCGCCGGCCGCCGCGACGCCCAGCGTGTAGCCGTCGGGGGCGGCCTTGGCTACGGCGTCCACGCCGATGTTGCCGCCGGCGCCGCCGCGGTTCTCCACGAGCACCTGCTGGCCCAGTCGATCCGATATCTTCGCGGCGACCGCCCGCGCGACGAAGTCGCTGCTGCCTCCGGGCGGGAAGGAAACGATGAGGCGCAGGGGCTTCGAGGGATAGCCCTGCGCGAGCGCGGCGCCGGCGGCGAGGCAGAGCGCGGCGGCGAGGAGCCGCCGCATCAGTCCTGCTCGATCTTGTTCCGCAGGATGCCGACCTTGTCGATCTCCACCTCGACCGTGTCGCCCGGCTTCATCCAGAGGGGCGGCGTGCGGCGCGAGCCCACGCCCCCCGGCGTGCCGGTGACGATCACGTCGCCGGGGGCGAGCGGCGTAAAGGCGGAGATGTACTCGATCAGCTTCGGAAACTTGAAGATCATCATGTCGGTGGTGGCGTGCTGCATGCGCTCGCCATTCAGCCGGCACGAGAGCGTGAGCGGCGTGCCGGGCGGGATTTCATCCGCCGTCACCATCCAGGGACCGAACGCGCCCGTGCCGACGAAGTTCTTCCCCGCGGTCCATTGCACGGTGTGGCGCTGCCAGTCGCGCACGGAGCCGTCGTTGTAGCAGGCGTAGCCGGCGATGTAGGACGAATAGTCCGGTTGCGCAATGCGCCTGCCGGCCTTGCCGATGACCAGCGCGATCTCAGCCTCGAAATCGAGGTGCGTGGACTCGCGCGGGCGCAGGAGCGGCTGCAGGTGCCCGATCTGCGATTCGGGAACGCGCAGGAAGAGCGCCGGGTTCTCCGTCTTGTCGCGCCCGGTCTCGACCCGGTGCTCCTCGTAGTTGAGGCCTACGCAAACGATCTTCCCCGGGTTCGGGATGACGGGCAGCCACGTCACTTCGGAGACGCCATAGTCCGGCGCCTCGCCGGCAAGCTTGCGCGCTTCGTCGAGCCTCGCCCCGGCGATCAGCCCTTTCAGGTCGCCGCCGAGGCGGCGGCCGAGGTCGACGATTCCCTTGTCCGTGACCGCGCCGAAGGTCGTACCCTTCGGGGTCTTGAACGTCGCGAGTCTCATGGCAAGGCCGTCATGGGAAAGTCTCGAGTGTCATGCTGCTATAGTTTACCGAGGGGGTGGCGATGGTCGCGGTGATTTTCGAATTCACGCCTGCCGAAGGGCGCTTCAAGGATTACATGGCGCTGGTCGAGACGCTGAAGGGCGACCTCGCTGCCGCCGAGGGCTTTATCTCCCTCGAGCGCTTCGAGAGCATCACGAACAAGGGCAAGTTCGTCTCGCTGCAGTTCTGGAAGGACGAGGAATCGGTGCGCAAATGGCGCAACCTGCAGAGGCATCGCGAGGCGCAGAAGCAGGGCCGCGCGAGGATTTTCGCGTCCTACCGGCTCCGCATCGCGCAGGTCACCCGCGACTACACGATGACCGAGCGCGGCGAGGCGCCGCGCGACAGCGTGGAGATCCACGGATAGTCCACACCTTCCTCTTCCGGGAAGCGACCTGGCGCGCCGAGGGCGAGTACACCGACGCGGGCGGGACGAAATTTGCCACCTCGGGAGAGACGACCGTGCGCCACGAGCCCGGCAGGTGGCGCTTCGAGGCGGTGCTGAGGCTGCGGGGCGATCCGACGCGCGTCACGCACAACCGCTACGAGATCGAGCCCTTCTCGGAGGGCGCGCGCTCGACGCACTGGACCTCCAGCAATCCGGCGATCGGCGCGCTGAGGGGGCGCTTCGTGCTCTCGGGCGACTCCATCCTCTCGTTCTACGCCAGCCCGACCGGCCGCTATCGCGGCTTCGAGTGCCTCAAGCAGGCGGGCGAGCGCAGCTACAGCGTGCGCGGCGCGATGCTGGACGAGGACAAGCTCATGTCCACCTGGGCGCTCGAGCTCACGCAGATCGGTTGAGCGGTTGCTTTCGGGCGATGGGCGCGCGGCCCTGACGCGCGCGTCAGCCGTCGCACATATCTCGTAACAGCCTTTACATGGAACGCGTAGCTTCGCAGCGGCCGCGCGCCTAGAAAGGAGCCATGGCATGTGCCATGACTCTTGGAAAGGGAATCGCCATGTTGAGGAAGAGCGTTCTTGCAATCGCGTGCGGGCTCGCCGTCTCGGCCGCCGCGCATGCCCAGACGAGCGACGGAAGCTGGTCGCGCAGCGGCCCGGGAGACTGGACGAGCCTCGGCCGGATCAGCCATGCGGAGGACCAGGTCCGGAGCGACCGCCACGCGGTGGGTGCCGACCTCGGCGCCGTTCGCCAGGACCGCGGCGAACTTCGGAGCGACCAGCAGGCGCTCGGCCAGGACCGCAGCGACCTGCGCGCCGACCGCGCGAAGCTCGCGGCGGATCGCGCGAGCCACAACGAAACCGCCCTGCGCGCCGACTACCGGGCGCTAAGGACGGACGAGCGCCGTCTCTCTGCCGATTCGCGCGAGCTTCGCCACGACGAGCATCGCCTGGCCGCGGACGAGCACCGCCTCGCCCGCGCCGAGCACGCGCTGCATCGCGACCAGCGGGAGCTTCGGCACGACGAGCGCGTTGCGCACGAGGATCATCGCGCCAGCACGCAGCCCACGCATGCAGGCACGCCGGCCTCGCAAGGGAGCGCGCCGGCCACGCACGCCGCAGCGCATTCCGGGTTCCAGCGCACGAGCTACCAGGGCGCGGCGCATGGCCGCGGGAATCGCTAGGGCTTCGGCAGGACGACGGGCCGCGCGGTCTCGAACGCGCGGGCGGCGCGCAGCACGAGCGCGTCCGCGTAGCGCGGCCCGACGATCTGCAGCCCGACGGGGAGGCCGCTCTTCGTGAGGCCGCAGGGGATCGATGCGGCGGGCTGCTGCGTCAGGTTGAACGGGTAGGTGAACGGCGTCCAGTCGGTCCACCTTCCGTTTTTCGCATCTTCGGGGAATTCCTTGCCGGCGTCGAACGCCGGCACGGCGAGCGTCGGCGTCACGAGCAGGTCGAACTCGCGATGGAAGAGGTTCATCTGCATGCCGAGTGCGCCGCGCTTCAGCTGCGCGTCGAGGAGGGCATGCGAGCCGAGCTTTTCGCCTTCCCGGGCGACTTCCAGGAGGCCGGCATCGACGAGGGGCTTTTTCGCCTCCGGGATTCCCTTGACGAGGAACGCCGCGCCGGAGAACCAGTGCGCGCGGAACACCGGCTCCGGATTCTCGAAACCCGGGTCGCGCTCCTCCAGGCGCGCGCCGAGGTCGGAAAACACCGAAAGGCTTTTCCTGAAGAGCTCGCGCACTTCGCCGTCGAGCCTGGCGTAGCCGAGATCCGCCGAGGCGGCGATCCGCAGTCCCTTGATTCCATCATCCAGGTGCGAGCGGTAGTCGCGCGCGTCGTAGGGCAGCGCAAGCCAGTCGCGCGCGTCCGGGAGGGAAAGGACGTTCAGCATGAGCGCTGCGTCGGCGACTGAGCGCGTCATCGGGCCGAGGTGGGCCACGGTGCCGAAGGGCGAGAGCGGCCACGCCGGCACGCGGCCGAAGGAGGGCTTGAGGCCGAAGATGCCGGTGAACGAGCAGGGGATGCGGATCGAGCCGCCTCCGTCGGTGCCCACGGCGAGCGCGCCCATCCCGGAGGCGATCGCGGCGGCCGCTCCGCCCGAGGAGCCGCCCGGCGTCTTCTGCGGATTCCATGGATTGCGCGTGATCCCGGTGAGCGGGCTGTCCGTCACGCCTTTCCAGCCGAACTCCGGCGTCGTCGTCTTGCCCAGGAGCAGCGCGCCGTGCTCGCGCAAGCGCGCCGTCGCCGGCGCATCGTCGTTCCACGCCCCTTTCGCATCGACCGTCTTCGATCCTCGCAAGGTCGGCCAGCCCTTCGTGAGCACGATGTCCTTGATGGAGGTCGGCACTCCGTCGAGGAGGCCCTTCGGCTCGCCGCGCATCCAGCGCGCCTCCGAGGCCTTCGCGTCCTCCAGGATCGTCTGGGAGACGAGGTTGAAGGCGTTCAGCTTCGGGTTGAGCGCCTCGATGCGCGAGAGGACCGCCCGCGCCACTTCCACAGGCGAGAGGGCATGCATTCGGTACCGATCGAGGAGCTCGGTCGCCGTGAGCGCGCAAAGGTCCGTGCTCATGCGCTCGATTCTAGAAGACCCAGGCGCCGCCCAGCGCCTCGGGCAACGAAACGCACCGGCGTCCGCCGGGCTTCGTGACTTCCAGTCCTGCCTTTGCGCAGAGCGCGGCAAAATCGCCCGGCTCGCGGACCTTGAGCTCGATCGCCGCGACGGCCGGCGCCGCCGGCACATTTGGAATCAGCCGGGAAAGCGCTTCGCGACTGGCGATGTGGATTGTTCCGCGGGAAGTCTCCAGCACGACGCCGTCGTCGTGCGGGGAGGGCAGGAGGCCGGAGAATTCCGCCCAGCGTGCGGCCGTGAGCGCGGGGTCTTCCGCTACGAGGTACGCGGCGGCGAGGGCGGTGACGCCGTTGCGATGGCCGAGATTCTTTTCTTCCCAAAGCACTTCGGGCGTGAGGTGCTCGCAATATTGCGCCCGGCATTCCGGCATCGCCTCGGCGGGCGCGTAGACAACGCGAAACCCGACCTCGCGCCCGTCGTCGATCCGCCGGCGAAGCTCCACGAGCGGCTCGGGCGAGAATCCGTGCGACGCGAGCCGTGCATGCTCCTCTTGCGCCGCCGGGGTGCCATAACAGACGAGGTGCACGCCGGAATAGCGCTGCATCGAGCGCCGGATGCGCTCGGCGTTGGGCGTGTCCATCGTGGGCGCGAGGATCTCGAGGTAGCCCTCCTCGAGCATGACGCAGCGGTTGGAAGTGCCGGCGGGCTTGCCGTTCGCGACGTGGTGCGAAACGGGCGTCGGCGAAAAGCCGAGCGCCTCCAGGAGCCGCGCCGCCGCGTCGAGGTCGCGGACGAAGTGCCCGACATGGTCGAGCACGAGCGCGCCCGGCGCCGGCTTTTGCCTCTGCGAAACCAGCGTCCGCGAAACCATGCGAGGGAATCATTTTAATATAGGCGCATGAACAAGCCCGTCGAGTCGCCGGCGGCGACGCTCACCGGCGCGCAAGCGGTCGTCGAGATGCTGAAGGGGCACGGCGTCGAGGTGATCTTCGGCCTGTGCGGCGACACGAGCCTGCCGCTCTACGATGCTTTTTTCGATTCCGGCATCAAGCATGTGCTCACGCGCGACGAGCGCCACGCTGCGTACATGGCGGATGGCTACGCGCGCGTGACCGGCAAGGTCGGCGTGTGCGAAGGGCCCTCCGGCGGAGGGGCGACGTACCTTCTTCCCGGCCTCGTCGAGGCGAACGAGTCCTCGATCCCGATCCTCGCGCTGAACACCGACGTTTCCGTTTCTTCCCGGGGCAAATTCACGCTCACGGAGCTGGACCAGCGCGCGCTGATGAAGCCCCTGACGAAATGGAACGCCGTGCTCGACCGCTCGGTCGACATCCCCCGCGTCTTCCGGGCCGCCTTCGAACAGATGACGAGCGGCCGCCCGGGGTCGGCGCACATCGCACTTCCCTTCGACGTGCAGAACGGGCCCGTGGAGCGCGCCGACGTGTGGGCGGATCCTTCTCTCGGCGCCTATCCGTCGCGGCGCGTGGCGCCCGATCCTTCGCTCGTCGAGCTTGCGGCGAAGCTCGTGCGCAAGTCGAAGCATCCGCTCTTCATCTGCGGCGGGGGCGTCGTGCTCTCGCGGGCCGAAGGTGAGCTCGCAGACCTTGCGGAGAAGATCGGCGCGCCGGTAGCGACCACGATCAGCGGCAAGGGCTCGATCGACGAGCGCAGCGCGCGCGCCGTAGGCGTCGTGGGCTCGAACGGGGGCACGCCGCAGACTCGCGCCATCGTCGATGCGGCCGACCTCGTCATCTTCGTCGGCTGCCGCGCCGGCTCCGTGACCACCGAGCGGTGGCGCCATCCCGCGCCCGGGAAGGCCAGGATCATCCACATCGACATCGATCCGGCGGTTCCGGGGACGAACTACGCGGTCGACGTGCCTCTCGTGGGCGATGCGAAGCTTTGCCTTTCCGCCCTGGACGAAGCGCTCGGCGACTTGCGCGTCTCGGATGATTTGTCTCGAGTAGCAGCAATGAAGGCCGAGAAATTCGAGGCGTTCGAGAAGCTCGCGGCCTCGAACGACTCTCCGATCAAGCCGGAGCGAGTCGTCGCCACGCTTTCGAAGCTCCTCGACGACGATGCGATCGTCGTGGCGGACCCCGGTACCCCTTGCCCCTACTTTTCGGCGTACTACACCGTCAAGGGGACCGGAAGGCGCTATTTCTCCAACCGCGCCCATGGCGCGCTCGGCTATTCGCTCGCCGCGGCGATCGGCGCTCACTTCGGCCGGCCCTCGGTGAAGACCGTCGCCGTCATGTGCGATGGCAGCTTCGGCATGTGCGCGGGGTAGCTCGAGACGGTCGTTCGCCATCGGCTGCCGGTCACATTCATCGTGATCTCGAACGCGG
>JAFAGU010000390.1 GCA_019237595.1 Betaproteobacteria bacterium
CTCATCAACCAGGCGACGGCCGGCTCGATCACCTCCTCGACGAGCGCTCCGGCCGCTCCCGCGGCCTCCAAAGAGGAAGATAAGAAAAAGGAAGGCGTCCTCGCTGCCGCCTCGGCGTCGGGGGCGTCCACGTCTTTCGACGCGATCAAGATCGACATGAATGCCTGAGCGAAGCGCCGCGGGATCGCCTTCGGCCGCCTCGCGACCGCCTTCGGCTCTGGAGCTCGCCAAGGAGCTCATCTCCCGCAAGTCGATCACCCCGGAGGACGGCGGCTGCCAGGAGCTCCTCGCCGCACGCCTCGCGAAGGTCGGATTCCAGTGCGAGCCGATGAAGTTCGGGGCGGTCACGAACCTGTGGGCCCGCCGAGGGACCGGACATCCGGTGGTGTGCTTCGCCGGTCACACCGACGTCGTGCCGACGGGACCGCTTTCGGAATGGCATTCCGATCCCTTCGTGCCGACGACCCGCGAGGGCAAGCTCTTCGGGCGCGGTGCCGCGGACATGAAGTCCTCCATCGCCTGCTTCGTGGTTGCGGCCGAGTCCTTCCTGAAGGAAAGACCGGGCCATTCGGGATCGATTGCGCTTCTCCTCACCTCGGACGAAGAAGGTCCGGCGCTCGACGGGACCGTGAAAGTGGTCGACGCGCTCAAGAAGCGCAGCGAGCGCATCGACTATTGCATCGTCGGCGAGCCGAGCTCGGTCGATGCCCTCGGCGACACGATGAAGATCGGCCGGCGCGGTTCCCTCTCCGGCCGCCTCACGGTGCGCGGCGTGCAGGGGCACGTCGCTTACCCGCACCTAGTGAAGAACCCGATCCACATGGTTGCCCCCGCGCTCGCGGAGATCTCGACCACCGAGTGGGACAAGGGCAACGAGAGCTTTCCGCCGACCTCGTTCCAGGTCTCCAACATCCACGCCGGCACCGGGGCAGGGAACGTCGTGCCAGGCACCGTCGAGGTGGATTTCAATTTCCGCTTCTCGACCGAAAGCACCGACGCGTCGCTCAAGAAGCGCGTCGAATCGATTCTCGCGGAGCATGGGCTCGACTTCAGGCTCGAATGGACGCTGGGCGCGCGGCCGTTCCTCAGCAAGCGCGGGCGCCTGGCCCAGGTCGTCCAGGAAGCGGCTCGCCGGCACACTGGGCGCCATGGCGAGCTCGAGACCACCGGCGGGACCTCGGACGCGCGCTTCATCATCGACATCTGCCCGGAAATCATCGAGCTCGGGCCGATCAACATGAGCATCCACAAGCTGAACGAGCACATCAGGCTCGAGGAGCTCGAGCAGCTTCCCGCGATCTACCTGGACGTCCTGCGCACGCTGCTCCCCTGAGACGCATGCGTCGATTCCCATGACGCTCGGCGAGCTCATTCGGGACACGGAGAAGCGGTTCCGCGCGGCAAAGCTGTTCTACGGACACGGCACCAGCCATCCCGGCGATGAGGCCGCGTGGCTGGTCCGTCGGGCGCTGCGCCTGCCTTTCGACGCTCCCCTGGAGAAGACCGTAGGCGCAAAGGGAGTGAAGAAAATCGCGCCGCTCGTCCGAAAACGAGTCGAAGAACGAATCCCGGTCGCGTATCTGCTCAACGAAGCCTGGCTGGACGATCACGCCTTCTACGTCGACCGGCGCGTCATCATCCCGCGCTCGCACATCGCCGCAATGCTGAAGGGAAAGCTCCTCGACAAGGAGCCCGCGCGCATCCTCGACCTGTGCACGGGCTCGGGCTGCCTCGCGATCCTCGCCGCCCTGCGCTTCTCGCGCGCGCGGGTGGTTGCCAGCGACCTTTCGCCGGCGGCGCTCGAAGTCGCGCGCAAGAACATCGCGCGATACAAGCTCGGAAAGCGCATCCGGCTGCTCGAGTCCGACCTCTTCGAGAAAGTGGAAGGCCGCTACGACCTCGTGCTCGCCAATCCGCCGTACGTGAGCCGCAGGGCGATGCGGACGCTGCCCCGGGAATACCGCTACGAGCCCGGCCTCGCGCTCGCCGGCGGCGCCGACGGCCTTGCGCTCATCAGGCGGCTCATCGCGGAATCAGGAAGCCACCTCGCGTGGAACGGCCTCCTCCTCTGCGAGGTCGGCGACGGAAGGCGCGCGCTCGAGCGCACTCATCGCGGCGCCCGGCTGCAGTGGCCGCTCGACGAAGTGTTTTCCCTGAGGAAGGGGGTGGGGTGAGAGATGGGAATCGAACCCACGACCCTCGGCTTCACAAACCGATGCTCTAACCAACTGAGCTACTCTCACCATCGTTGCCGCTGAACGACCGTCTTGGCCTGCCCGGGGCGACTCGAACGCCCAACCCCCAGCTTAGAAGGCTGGTGCTCTATCCGGTTGAGCTACGGGCAGCTGACCGGGCCTGCCGCATTCTCGAATCTGGTCGGGGTGGCGTGATTTGAACACGCGACATCCTGCTCCCAAAGCAGGCGCGCTACCAGGCTGCGCTACACCCCGCAAAAAGGCCGCAAATGATACTCTCGGACCCCCTGACCGGCAATTAGGTTGCTTGCCGCAAGGGACTCTTTTCTGCTAAAAAGCTGCCTTTTCTTTTCGAGCGCCGCACGACGAAATGGCCGTAGAAATCACCCGCAAGAGCTTCACGCCTTACGCCGCGAAGAAGGGCGAGGAGTACATGAACGCCCAGCAGCGCAAGCACTTCCGGAAGATCCTCGAGGGCCTGAAGGCGGAGCTCGCGGAGGAAATCGACCGCACGGTGCACACCATGCAGGACGAGGCGACGGTCTTCGCGGACCCCAACGACCGCGCCAGCCAGGAGTCCGACATGGCGCTCGAGCTCCGCAACCGCGACCGCGAGCGCAAGCTCATCAAGAAGATCGACGAGACGATCGCGCGCATCGACGCAAACGAGTACGGCTACTGCGACAGCTGCGGCGTCGAAATCGGGCTGAAGCGCCTGGAAGCGCGCCCCACCGCGACGCTCTGCATCGACTGCAAGACGCTCGACGAGATGCGCGAGCGGCAGGTCGCGAAGTAGCTATCCCTGCTTAGCCGCCTGTTGTTCCTGGTTCACGGCTTTCATTGAAAGCCGCACGCGCCCCTTGTCGTCGGCCTCGAGCACCTTGACCTTCACGATCTGGCCTTCCTTCAGGTAGTCCGAGACGGCGTTTACGCGCTCGTTGCTGATCTGCGAGATGTGCAGCAGGCCGTCTCTTCCCGGCAATAGCTGGACGATCGCGCCGAAGTCGAGGAGCCGCAGCACCGGGCCCTCGTAGACCTTCCCCACTTCCACGTCGGCGGTGATGTCCTGGATGCGCTTGCGCGCCGCCTCGCCGCC
>JAFAGU010000053.1 GCA_019237595.1 Betaproteobacteria bacterium
GAGCCGCTCGTCGTAGGCGAGCGGGAGTGCGTCCACCGAGGCCGCGAGCGCATCCAGCCGCAGGCTCATGCCGGGAAAATCGATCGCGGGCAGCGCCTTCAGCCGCTCGATGTCGCGCGCGAGCGCGCGGCGGATGGGCACGAATTGGGGGCGATCCGCGCGGTTGAGCCGAGATTCGGCAAGCTGGAGCGCCAGCAGCCCGGCGCGCACATTGCCCGCGAGCTGCAGCTGCTGGGAGGCGATCGCGAGCACCTGCTCGATTTCCGCGAGCTGCCATTCGTCTCGCGTGCGCGAGAGCTCCTGGTAGAGCGCCTCGAGCGCGAGCTGCTGGCTCTGCGACTCGGCGAGCCGGGTCTCGAGCTGCGCGATGCGCACCTGCGCCTCGCGCAGCGTCTCCTGCGACTGGCGGGCGGCGCTGCGCGCGTCCCTCGCATCTGCCTCGACCTCGCGCAGCCGGCGGGCCACTTCCTCCTGCGTGCCGGCGATTCGGGAACGCGTATCGATCCACGCGGCGGCAAGGAGCGCCGAAAGCGCGACGAGCGCCAGCAAGACAAGCGCCGGCCGGTTGCGCCGCACCTTCCTTTCGACGGCTTCCGCAGCGCTCGGCGTGGCGCTTTCCCGCTCGGATGGGCTTTCGCTCATGGCGCCTGAAAGTATGCCACCAGCTCGCGGACGGTCTGCTCGTCGCCGGGCCCGCACACGCGTATCTCGCGCGCGCCGAGGCGCCGCGCCGCCTGTGCGATCCGCTCGTGCGGCACGAAGACCGGCGTCGCGGAGAGCCAGGTGCCGGCGGGCTCGCCGAGGGCGCGAAGAAGGTTTTCGAGGCCCGCCGAAGACGAGCACGTCAGCGCATCCACACCCCCTTGGGCCCACGCTTTGGCGAGCGGCCGAAAGTCGCCCCGGGGAGGCGAGCGCCGGTAACAGGCGGCATAGTCGACCTTCGCACCTCGCTTCGCGAGCGTGTCGCCCAGCAGCTCGCGCCCTCCGACGCCTCGAAATATGATGACGCGCTTGCCCGACACGTTGCCGAGCTCGGGCAGCGCGAGCAGCGCTTCGCTGTCGGCGCCCTCTTCGGGCGAAACCACGGCCTTGATTCCGTGGCGCTCGAGCTCTCGCCGGCTCGCCGCGCCCACGGCCGCCGCGCGAAGCCCTGCAGGCCATTCGCGCCGCGAGCGCACGAGCGGGAGAGCCTTCTGCACGGCAGTCGGGCTCACGAATATGGCGAGGTCGTAGGCTTGAAGCTGCTCGATGGCGCGCTCGGCAGCCGGGTCGGAGACGTCGTCGATCTCCATGGCGGGATAGACCAGCGCGGCGCCGCCCTCGGCCTCGATGCGCGCGGCAAGGCCACGGGCCTGCTCGCGCGGCCGGGTGACCACGATCGCGCGTCCTTCGAGGGGCCGTCTATTGGCCAAGCGCGGCGAGGATCGCTTCGGCACCGCCGCGGCGGAGCTCTTCGGCCGCCCGTCGTCCGAGCGCCTCGGGGTCGGAAGCGCTTCCCGAGCAATCGGCGCGCAGGATCCGCTTGCCATCGGGCGAACCCAGGACCGCGCGAACGCGCAGCGTCGCGCCCTGCGGCTCGGCATAGGCGCCAAGGGGCATCGTGCAGTTGCCGCCGAGCGCGAGACTCACTGCCCGCTCTGCCCGTACGCACGCGGAGCTCGACTCCTCGGCGAGCGCGGCGAGGAGCCGTGCGACATCAGGCCGCGCCGCCAGGCATTCGATGCCGAGCGCCCCCTGGCCCGGCGCCGGAAGCATCTCCTCGGGCGCAAGGCGCGCGCGGATGCGCGCCGCGAGGCCGAGGCGCGCCAAGCCGGCTGCGGCGAGCAGAACGGCGTCGTATTCGCCCGCGTCGAGCTTGCGCAGCCTCGTTTCCACGTTGCCGCGGAGAAGCTTCACCGTGACATCGGGGCGCCTCGCGAGCAGCTGCGCCTGTCGGCGGAGACTGGACGTGCCCACAACGGCGCCCGCCGGCGCTGCGGCGAGCCCCGGGAGCGAGGCCGATACCCATGCGTCGCGCGGATCCTCGCGCGCCGTGATCGCAGCGAGGATGAACCCGGGAGGAAGCTCGGCCGGGACGTCCTTGATGGAGTGCACCGCCAGGTCGGCACGGCCTTCCGCCATCGCCGCCTCGAGCTCCTTCACGAAGAGCCCCTTGCCTCCCGCCTCGTCCAGCCTCGTCTCGAGGAGCTCGTCGCCGCGCGTGCTGAGCGGCAGGAGCTCGACGGCGAGGCCCGGATGCGCGCTTTCGAGGCGCGCCTTCACGTGCTCGGCCTGCCAGAGGGCGAGGCGGCTCCGACGCGTGGCGATGACGAGCCGATTGCCGCTCAAAGCTTCTCCGCAATCGCGTCGCGCACCGTGGGCCACTGCCGCCGGCTCACCGGCAGGCGCTCGGCGAGGCCCTCGAGCACTACGGCCCACTGCCCGTCCTCCGATTCGCTCCCGCGCTCGAAGCCGCGGATGGCACTGCGCGACACGAGGCAGTTGCGGTGGATCCGCACGAAGCGCTCGCCGAACTCGCGCTCGAGCGCGACGAGCGATTCCTCGATGAGGTGCTCGGCGCCGCGCGTGCGCAGCGTGACGTACTTCTGCTCCGCGCGCAGGAACACGATGTCGCGCACCGGCACGAGCACGATGCGATGGCGCTCGGCGACCGAGAGGTATTCGCGCGGCTGGCCCGAGGCCCGGTCGAGCTGCTCGCGCGCGGGCGCATGGCCGGCCGCCGCCCGCTTGAGCGCGGCGGCGAGCCGGGCCGCCCGGACGGGCTTGAGGAGATAGTCGAGCGCATTGAGCTCGAAGGCCTGGACCGCGTGCCGGTCGTGCGCGGTCACGAAGACCACCGCCGGCGGGCGCTCGAGCGTGCACAGGTGGCGCGCCACTTCGAGCCCCTGCATGCCCGGCATTTCGATGTCGAGGAGGACGACATCGGCGCCGCTCGCCGGAATGCGCTCGAGCGCTTCCATGCCGTGGGCCGCCTCGCCCGCGAGCTCGGTCGGAATCTCGCCGGCGACATCGGCGAGGAGCGCCTTCAGGCGCTCGCGCGCGAGCGCCTCGTCGTCCGCGATGAAGACGCGCAGGCTCACGCCGCCTCCGTGCGCGAGGCGTCGCCTTCTTTGCGCTCGCCGGCCGCGGCGGGGCGAGCCGGCAGCGCCATGGACGCGTCCGTGCGGTAGGGCAGGTCGATTTCCACGCAGTAGCGGCCGTCCTTCACGCTCGCCTCCATGCGCGCCTCGGCGTCGAAGAAGAGCGCGAGCCGCTCCCGGATATTCGCGATCGCGACGCGGTTTCCCGAGCGCCGCTGCTGCTCCTCGACCCACGGGTTCTCGATCCGCGCGAGCACGCGCGCGCCGCGCCGCTCGATGCGCACGAGGACTTCGGCGCTTCCGAGCGAAGGCTCGACGCCGTGGTACACCGCGTTCTCGAGGAGCGGCTGCAGCACGAGCGGCGGCAGCAGCGCGTCGAGCGGCGCCGCGTCGAGCTCCCACGCGATGCGCAGGCGCTCCCCCAGCCGGAGCTGCTCGATCTCGGCATAGCGCTCGAGGAGCGCGATCTCGTCGGCCAACCGCACGAAGCGCCGCGCGTCGGCCATGAGCGTGCGGAAGAGGTCCGCCAGGTCCTCGATGACGCGCTCGGCCTGGCGCGGGTCGCGCCGGATCACCGCCAGCACCGCGTTCAGGCTGTTGAACAGGAAATGCGGCCGGATGCGCGCCTGCAGCGCCTGGAGGCGCGCTTCGGCGAGCGCAGGCGAGTACGCCCGGGCGAGCAGGCGTAAATAAGCGAGGAGCAGCGCCGCCGTTGGGATCGTGAACGCGAGGAGGCGTCCGAGCCCTGCGGGCGCTTCGCCGCCGAGCGCTGCCCAGCCGGCGCGAAGGGCCGTCGCGAGCGCCGCAGCGACGAGCAGCACGCCGGCGCAGCCCCACAAGTACGGCAAGCGGCCAAGCACGATCGAAAGGGCGTACAGCGCGACGAGCACGCAGAGCAGCAGCGGCTCTGCATACGCCGCGGCCTGGGTGAAGCGCTCGACGCCCAACGCGAGCGTCGGCGTGGCAACGAAGGAACCGACGAGGAGAAGCGCGTTGACGCCTACGAGGATGCGCGCGACGACCCCGAGGTTGCGAAAGTCCGGCAACAGGTCCGGGTATTCGTTTTGTCTTATACTGGCCACGGGATGGGCAGCTCGCGCGCGTCGCTCCGACCCGCGCATTCTAATCGTCCGGGAATGGCCAAGAAGAAAGAGCTCTGGTCGGGCCGCTTCGCGAAGCGGCTGCGGCCGCAGGTGAAGGCGTTCACCGCATCGCTGCCGTTCGACAGGCGCCTCGCGCTGCACGACGTGCGTGCCTCGCTCGCACATGCGCGCATGCTCGGGGCATGCGGCATCCTCGCGCGCCGCGACCTCGCCGCCATCGAGCGCGGGCTTGCCGCGGTGCGTCGCGAGATCGAGCGCGATCGCTTCGCCTGGTCGCGCGACGACGAGGACGTGCACCTCAACATCGAGCGCCGGCTCACCGCGCTCGTCGGCGACGCCGGCAAGAAGCTCCATACTGCGCGCTCGCGCTACGACCAGGTCGCGACCGATGTCCGGCTCTGGCTGCGCGACGAGATCGACAGCGGGCTGGACCGCCTCGCCGCGCTCGAGCGCGCGCTCCTCGCGCAGGCATCGCGCCATGCCGATCTCGTCATGCCGGGGTTCACCCACCTGCAGGTCGCGCAGCCCGTCACCTTCGGGCATCACCTGCTCGCCTACGTGGAGATGCTCGAGCGCGACCGCGAGCGCCTCTCGGAATGCCGCCGGCGAGTGAACCGCCTGCCGCTCGGCGCGGCAGCGCTCGCCGGAACCACGTTCCCGATCGATCGCGCCCGCGTAGCGCGCGAGCTCGGCTTCGAGGCCGTGGCGGAAAATTCGCTCGACGCCGTCTCCGATCGCGACTTCGCGATCGAGTACTGCGCCGCCGCTTCCCTCGCGATGGTGCACCTTTCGCGCCTGGCCGAGGAGCTCGTGCTCTGGGCGAGCCCGCGCTTCGGCTTCGTGCGGCTCCCGGAGGACTACTGCACCGGCTCGTCCATCATGCCGCAGAAGCGCAATCCGGACGTGCCGGAGCTCGTGCGCGGCAAGTCCTCACGCGTGGTGGGCGACTTGGTCACACTCCTCGCGCTCATGAAGGCGCAGCCGCTCGCCTATAACAAGGACAACCAGGAGGACAAGGAGCCGCTCTTCGACGCCGCGGACACCCTGAACGCATCGCTCGAGATCATGGCGGGCCTCGTCTCGGGCCTGCGGCCCGACGCCAAGGCGATGCGCGCCGCGCTTGCCCAAGGCCACGCCACGGCCACCGACCTCGCCGACTACCTGGTGCGCAAGGGCGTGCCTTTCCGCGACGCGCACGAAGCGGTGGGCCGTGCGGTCCGCGAGGCGGAGCGCTCCGGGAAGGACCTCGCCTCGCTGCCCCTTGCGACGCTGAAGCGCTTCTCCGCGTCGATCGACGCGGATGTGCGCCGGGTGCTCACGCCCGAGGGGTCGGTCGCGGCGCGCGACCACTTCGGCGCCACGTCGCCGCGGCAAGTGCGCCAGGCGATCGCACGAGCGCGTGAGCGCCTCAAGGGCAGAGGCTCGAGAGCGTGACCGCCCGGCCAACGCTCACGCAGATCGGCAAGTATCCGGTCCTGCGCAAGCTCGGGGAAGGCGCCACCTCGGAGGTCTACCTCTCCCACGATCCCTTCAACGATCGCGACGTGGCGATCAAGGTCGCCTTTCCCGAGACCTTCGAGGACCCGGAGCGCGGCAAGCTCTACCGCAAGCTCTTCCTCACGGAGGCGTCGCTCGCCGGCAAGCTCCAGCACCCGCACATCTGCCAGATCTTCGACGCCGTGGCCGACGACCAGCTCCACTACATCGTGATGGAATACGTGGGCGGCGGCACGCTGGAGCGGTTTTGCCGCACCGAGATGCTGCTGCCGGTCGACAAGGTCGTCGAGATCGTCTTCAAGTGCACGCGCGCGCTCGAGTACGCGCACAAGCTCGGCGTCACGCACCGCGACATCAAGCCGGCGAACATCCTTTACCTCGGCGACACGGACGTGAAGATCACCGACTTCGGCGCCGCGCTCATCGCTTCCGGCGACACCACGCAGGTGAGCGCGATCGGCTCGCCCGCGTACATGTCGCCCGAGCAGGTGAAGGAGCACCCGCTCGACCACCAGACCGATATCTACTCCGTCGGCGTGGTGATGTACCACCTGCTCACGGGCCGCCTGCCCTTCCAGGCGGTGAACAACTTCAGCCTCATCTACCAGATCACCAACGTGGAGCCCGAGCCGCCGTCCACGTTCCGGCCCGAGATCCCGCCCGCGCTGAACGAGATCGTCCGCCATGCCATGGCGAAGGACCTCGAGGCGCGCTACCGCACCTGGGAGAGCTTCTCGCTCGACCTCGCCGAGGCCTTCCGGGCGCAATACAAGGGCGCCCACAAGGCGCAGGAATTCGCCGACTCCGACAAGTTCGAGACGCTTCGCAAGCTTGCCTTCTTCAACCACTTCTCGGACGCGGAGCTCTGGGAAGTGGCGCGCATCTCGAGCTGGCGCCACGCCTCGAGCGGCGAGGTGCTCATGAAGGAGGGCGAGGTCGGCGATTTCTTCTGCATCCTCGCCGACGGCCAGGTGAAGGTGACGAAGAAGGGCAAGCTCCTCAACCTGCTGCGCTCGGGCGAGCCGTTCGGCGAAATGGCGTACCTCACCAAGGGCGAGCAGGTGCGCGGCGCCGACGTCACCGTCATGAACGACGCCAACATCATCTCGGTGCCCACGCCCGCGCTCTCGCAGGCGAGCGATGGGTGCCGGCACAAGTTCGACCGCGCGTTCATGGAAATCCTGGTGGAGCGCCTTTCCATGGCGAACCTGCGCCTGTCGGGGGTCTAGCACGGCGAGGCTCGACGAGGCGCTCAAGCGGGCGCTCGGCATCGAGGCGGCGACGCGGCTTCCGGGCGGCGGCATTCTCGATTGCTACTGGGTCTCGATCGGCGGCGAGGAGCGGTTCCTGAAGACCGGCCTCGCGCGCCACGCCGATCGCTTTGCGGCGGAAGCGGACGGCCTGCGGGCGCTCCTCGAGGCCGGCGTACGCGCCCCCCGAACCTTCGGCGCCGGCGTGGCCGGCGCGCAGGCTTACCTCGTCATCGAGCACCTCGAGCTGCACCAGGAGGGCGACTTCGCGGCCTTGGGCGCGATGCTCGCGAGGCTCCATGGCGCCGCCGGAACGCGCTATGGATGGTCTCGCGACAACTACATCGGCGCGACGGAGCAGGAAAACGCATGGGCCGAAGAGTGGCCGGCCTTCTTCCGGGAGCGCAGGCTCCGCCCGCAAATCGCCCTCGCCCAGCGCAACGGCTTTTCGCTCGAATGCGATTTCGTCCTGGACAACCTGGACAAGCTCCTCGGTCATGGCCCGCGGCCTTCGCTCCTGCACGGCGACCTCTGGAGCGGGAACGCCGGCTTCCATCGCGGCGAGCCGGTCCTCTTCGATCCGGCGGTGTACTACGGCGATCGCGAATGCGACCTCGCGATGACGGAGCTCTTCGGGGGATTTCCGGCGGACTTCTACGCTTCCTACGCGAAGGAATTACCGCTGGACGCCGGGTACGGGAAGCGCAAGCACCTCTACAACCTGTATCACCTGCTCAACCACCTCAACATCTTCGGCGGCGGCTACCTCGGGCAGGTGAGCTCGACGCTAGGCCTTTTGCGGAGCTTCCTGCAGTAGCTTCTGCAGCTCGCCGGACTGGTACATCTCCTTCATGATGTCCGAGCCGCCGACGAACTCGCCGTTCACGTAGAGCTGCGGGATGGTGGGCCAGTTGGCGTACTCCTTGATGCCCTGGCGGATTTCCGGGTCGGCAAGGACGTTCACGTGCGCGAAGTCCTGCACGCCGCAGGCATTGAGCACCTGGACGGCGAGCGACGAAAAACCGCATTGGGGGAACTGCGGTGTGCCCTTCATGTAGAGGACGACGCGGTTTCCCGTGACCTGCTGCTTGATGCGCTCTTGGGTATCCATGCCCGCCATTTTATCGCCTTCCGCCGGTCACCCGGCCGATGCCGGATAGATCAGGCCAGGTCTGCACGGCTTCAAGCCCGGCGAGGAGCCGCCGGACGGCTTCCCCCTGGTCGAAGCCGTGCTCCAGGAAGAGCCATCCGCCGGCTGACAGGTGCGCGGGCGCCCGCTCGGCGATTTCACGAAGCGCATCCAGGCCCTCCGGGCCGGAAACAAGCGCCTCGCGCGGCTCGAACACCAAGGCACCGAGGTGCGGGTCGCCCTCGGCGACATACGGCGGGTTCGCGACGATGAGGTCGAAGCGCTCGTCGTCGACCGGGTCGAGCCATCGGCCATGGCGGAAATCCACCTCGAGTCCCAGGCGGGCGGCATTGCGCTTGGCGACGACGAGTGCGGCGGCGCTCGACTCCACGGCCACGACGGTGGCCCTCGGGCGGTACCTCTTCAACGCGAGCGCAATGGCGCCCGATCCCGTCCCGAGGTCGAGCGCGCGCGCGAAGGGCTGCGCGAGCGCTCGCTCGACGAGGAGCTCGGTTTCCGGCCGCGGCACGAGCACCGCCGGAGTCACCACGAGCTCGATGCCGTAGAACTCCTTGCGGCCGAGGAGGTAGGCCACCGGCTCGCCGCGCCGGCGCCTCGAGACAAGCTCCGTGAACCGCTGCTGGGCATCCGCGGGCAGCGCCTTCTCCGGGAAAGCGATCAGCGTGGCGGCGGAGAACCCGGTCGCCTCGGCGAGCAGCAGGCGCGCCTCCAGGGGCTCCAGCGCCCGGAGCGCCTCGCCGACCGTCAAGCGGATTCCGCGGCCGTGAGCTCGGAGAGCTGCTCGGCCTGGTGCTCCGTCTGCAGCGCGCCGACGAGCTCATCGAGCTCGCCGTCCATGATGCGGTCGATCTTGTAGAGCGTGAGGTTGATGCGGTGGTCGGTGACTCGGCCTTGCGGGAAGTTGTACGTGCGGATGCGCTCGGACCGGTCGCCGGAGCCGATGAGCAACTTGCGCGTCGAAGCGGTCTTCGCCTGCTGCTCGGAGCGCTGCTTGTCGCGGATGCGCGCCGCGAGCACCGCAAGCGCCTTCTCGCGGTTCTTGTGCTGCGAGCGCGAATCCTGGCACTCGACCACGATGCCGGTGGGCAGGTGCGTGACGCGGATCGCGGACTCCGTCTTGTTCACGTGCTGCCCGCCGGCGCCCGAGGCGCGGAACGTGTCGATGCGCAGCTCCGCCGGGTTGAGCTGCACGTCGTCCACCGCCTCCGCCTCGGGGAGCACGGCGACCGTGCAGGCCGAAGTATGGATGCGGCCCTGCGCCTCGGTTTCGGGGACGCGCTGCACGCGGTGGCCGCCGGACTCGAATTTCAGCTTCGAGTACGCCCCCTGGCCGACGATGCGCGCGATGACTTCCTTGTAGCCGCCGAGCTCGGAGGCGCTCTCCGAGATGATCTCCACCTGCCAGCCCTGGCGCTCCGCATAGCGCGCGTACATGCGGAAGAGGTCGCCCGCGAAAAGCGCCGACTCGTCGCCGCCCGTGCCGGCGCGCACCTCGAGGAAGATGTTCCGCTCGTCGTTCGGGTCCTTGGGAAGGAGCGCGCGCTGCAGCTCCGCTTCCAGGCGCTCCATAGAGGCGCGCGCCTTCTTCAGCTCCTCGTCGGCGTAGGCCTTCATGCCCGCGTCGCCCGCGAGCTCGCGTGCGTCGTTCGCGTCGCGCTCGACCTGCAGGTAGTCCTGGAAAAGCGCGACCACCGAGGAGACCTCCGAGTGCTCGCGCGAGAGCTTGCGGAACTCGTCGAGGTTCTTCGTCGCGTCCTCCGCCGCAAGGAGGCGATTCAGCTCATCGAGCCGCCCGACCAGGCTGTCGAGCTTCGAGCGCAGCGTCGGCTTCACTTACTGCCGGGATAGAGCCGCTTCAGCGCCTCGGCGAGGCGGCGCGCTTCGTCGCCCTCGGATTCGCCGAGCGCCTGCGTCGGCCCGTGCATGAGCTTGTTCGTGAGCGCGCGCGAGAGCGCCTCGAGCGCGACCTCCGGCGGCTCCCCGCGCTGCAGGCGGCGCAGCGCCTGGCGGACCTCGTCCTGCCGCGCCGCCTCGGCGTGCTCGCGCAGCGCGCGGATGAGCGGCACGTTCTCGCGCGAGCGCATCCAGTGCATGAAGTGCCCGACCTGCGCATCGATGATGGCCTCGGCCTGCTCCACGGAGGAGCGGCGCGCGTCCAGGTTGGCCGAGACGATTCCCGCGAGGTCGTCCACCGTGTAGAGGAAGACGTCGTCGATCTCGGCCACTTCGGGCTCGATGTCGCGCGGCACGGCGAGGTCGACCATGAACATCGGGCGCCGGCGCCGCGCCCGCAGCGCGCGCTCGACGAGCCCCTTGCCGAGGATCGGGAGCGACGAAGCGGTGCAGGACACGACGATGTCGTGCTCGTGCAGGTGCTCGGGAAGCTCGCGCAGCTCGATGGCGCGCGCGTTGAACCGGTGCGCGAGGCGGCTGCCCCGCTCCACGGTGCGGTTCGCGACCGTGATGCGCGCCGGGGCCTGGGCCGCGAAATGCGTGGCGCACAGCTCGATCATCTCGCCTGCGCCGATGAAAAGGATCGATTGCTCGCGCAGGCTCGGGAAGATGCGCGCGGCGAGCTTCACCGCCGCGGCGGCCATGGACACGCTCTGAGTCCCGACGCTCGTCGTCGAGCGCACTTCCTTTGCCACGGCGAAAGAGCGCTGGAAGAGCTTGTGGAGCACCGTGCCGAGCGTTCCGGCCGCCTCCGCCTGGCGCACGGCCTCCTTCATCTGGCCGAGGATCTGCGGCTCGCCGAGCACCATGGAATCCAGCCCGGAGGCGACGCGGAACGCGTGTCGCACCGCCCGATCCGCGGGGAGCGTGTACAGGTACGGCGCGAGCTCTTCGGGGCTGAAGCGGTGGTACTGCGCGAGCCATCGCGCCGCCTCCTGCGGGTGCTCGGCGGAGAAATAGAGCTCCGTGCGATTGCACGTGGAAAGGATGGCGGCCTCGGTAGCGAGCGCCGTCTTCATCTCGTTAAGCGCCTCGCGCAGCCTCTCGACGTGGAAGACCACCCGCTCGCGCACCGGCAGGGGCGCGGTCTGGTGGTTGAGGCCCAGGGCGTAGAGGCCCGCGGGGCCCGGGACGACGGTCGAGGCCATTGCAGCGCGGATTCTAAGGCCCCGGGGGGCTCGTCAGAGGCTCGTCATGCCGTGTCGGATGGCGAACTTCACGAGGCCGGGCATGTCGTCGATGCCCAGCTTCGCCATGAGCCGGCTGCGGTACGTGTCGATGCTCTTCGAGGACACGCCCAGCATCGCGGCGACCTCGTTGCTGGTGTGGCCCTCGACGACGAGCTTGAGCACCTGGCGCTCGCGGGCGCTCAGCCGCTCGAGCGGGTGGTCGGGGCCGCGCTCGTGCATATAGTCGTCCAGCGCCTTCGGGGAGATCTTGCCGCTGAGATACCGGCGCCCCTCGTACACGGCTCTCACCGCCGCCACCACTTCCTCGCCTGCCGACTCCTTGAGCACATAGCCCAGCGCTCCGGCCTGCAGCGCCTGGTATACGAATTCGGGGCCCGCGTGCATGGAGAGCATGAGGATGCGCGTCTGCGGTGCCTCGTCGTGGATGCGCTTCGCCGCCTCGATGCCGTCGACGCCGGGCAGCGCGATGTCGAGGAGCGCAACGTCGGGCGGTGCGTTGGCGACGAAGCAAAGCGCCTCCGTCGCGGTCGCGAAGCTCGCGGAAACGCGGATGTCGGCCTGTGCCTCGAGGAGCGCCGCAAGGCCATCGCGCACCACGGCGTGGTCATCGAGCAGCATTACCTGGATCACGCGGGTCGCTCCGCTGTCGGCTCGCCTGCCGGAAACTCCACGACGACGCGCGTGCCGCTGCCAGGAAACTCCACGCGCAGCTCGCCGCCATGCGCCTCCACGCGCTCGCGCATCGCCGGCAGGCCCCAGCCGCCGCGCCGCGCGCCGCGCGCCCCCACCGGGTCGGGGAAACCGCGCCCGTCGTCCTCCACCACGAGCCGCACGCCGCGGGCCGACGGCGAAAGGGCGAGCGACACGCGAGTGCCACCGCTGTGCTTTGCCGCATTGGTGAGCGCCTCCTGGGCGATGCGGAAGAGCGCGAGCTCCGCGTCGTGCGGCAGGCGCTCGAGAGCGCCCTCCACCGAGACCGCCGCCTTCATGCCGGTGCGCTCAGAGAATTCCTTCGCATGCGCCCTCAGGGCGACCGAGAGCCCGTATTCCTCCAGTCCCGGCGGCCGCAGGTCGGTCATGACGCCGCGGATGGCGTCGATGGTCGTTTCCACGAGCGACTTCATGGCGTCGATGCGCTCGCGCGCGCGCTCGGGCTCCTCGCCGAGCCGCTGGCGAAGCGCCGTGAGCTGGAGCCCGAGCGCGGTCAGGCTCTGGCCGATGAGGTCGTGCAGGTCGTCCGCCACGCGGCGCCGCTCCGATTCCTGCGCCGTGACGAGCTGGTGCATGAGGCGGCGCACATCCTGCGCGTAGCGCGTGGCGCGCTGCTCGCTCGCGCCGAGCTCGCGCGAGCGCTCCTGCACCATCTCCTCGAGGATGCGCGCGCTCGCCACCTCCGCCTCGATGTCCGTGCAGGTGCCGAACCACCGGTTCGGGCGGCCGGCGGCGTCGCGCAACGGGACGGCGCTGCCATGGTGCCAGCGGTACGTGCCGTCGGCGCGCCGCAGCCGGTATTCGATCTCGTAACGCTCACCGGACTGCAGCGCGCGAGTCCAGCTCGCGAGGCAGCGCTCCCAGTCCTCGGGGTGGACCACCGCCTTCCAGCCCCAGCCCTCGAGCGCCCCGCGCGCCATCCCGGTGTACTCGTGGCAGCGGCGGTTGAAGAAATCGAGCCAGCCGTCCGCGGCGGCCGTCCACACCATGTGGGGAATCGTGTCGGCGATCAACCGATAGAGCTCCGCCGCCTTGGCGCTGTCCTCGGCGGCGGTCGGGTCCGGCCGTGGCGGCGTGAGAAAGGCCATCGGTTCCTCGCGCAGACTATAATTCATCCCGCATGGCCACGCTCGACCGGATCAAGGACCTCGCCGCGAAGGAGTTCTCGATCGACGCTTCCAAGCTCGATCCGGCCGCGCCGCTCGACTCGCTGGGCGTCGACTCGCTTTCCTTCATCGAGTTCATGTTCAAGGTGGAGGAGGAATTCGGCATCAATGTGTCCGACGAGGACCTGAAGGGCATCAAGACGCTGGGCGACCTCGAGCGCCACGTCGCCGCGGCGCTCGCCGCGGCCGGCAAAGGCTGAGCGCCCGTCCCTAGCATGGCCTCGCGGCGCCGGGTCGTCCTCACCGGAGCGGGCGTGATCTCGCCGCTCGGTAATTCGCTTGCGGAATTCCACGCCTCCCTCCTCGCCGCTCGCTCGGGCATCCGGCGCCTGCCGGAGGATGTCGCCCAGGGATCCGGAGTGCAGGTCGGCGCGCTCGCCGATTGGGAGCCGGGCGCACTCTTTAGCGCCGCCGAGGCCGGCAATACCGACCGCGTTTCGCAGTTCGCCGTCGGCGCCGCCTCGCAGGCGATCACGGCGAGCGCGATCGATCTCGAGCGGGAGAACCGCGAGCGCGTAGGCGTGTACTGGGGAACGGGCATGGGCGGGGCCCATACGCTCGAAGCGAGCTACAAGCACCTCTACTCGACCGGCGAATGGCGCACTCGGCCCTTGACCGTCGTCATGGCCATGAACAACGCCGCCGGCTCGAACGTGGCCGTGCGCTTCGGCCTGCGCGGCCCGTTCGCGAATTTCTCGACTGCCTGCTCGTCCTCCGCCATGGCGATCGGCGAAGCGATGCGCACCATCGAAGCCGGCCGCGCCGACGCGATCGTCGCCGGCGGGTCCGAGTCGCTCCTCACGCCTGCGACGCTGCTCGCGTGGCAATCGCTTCGCACGCTTGCACCTGCGGATGCGGCCGACCCGGCCGCGAGCTGCAAGCCCTTCGATCGCCGGCGTGCGGGTCTCGTGCTTGGCGAAGGCGCCGCCGCGTTCGTGCTCGAAGAGGAGTCGCGCGCCGCCGCACGAGGCGCGCGCATCCTCGCGCGGCTCACGGGTTACGGGAACGCGTGCGACGCCGTGCATATGTCGCGGCCGGACCGCGGCGGGCAGGTGCGCGCCATGCGCGAGGCGTTGTCGGAATCCGGGCTCTCGCCTGACGATATCGCGTACATCAACGCTCATGGAACGGCCACGGCAGTAGGCGATGTCGTCGAGTGCCAGGCGATCCGGGAAGTCTTCGGCGACAGGCCGGTGCGCGTGAGCTCGACCAAGTCGCTGCACGGCCACCTGCTCGGCGGCGCCGGGGCGCTCGAGCTCGCGGCAGCGCTCCTGCCCTTCGAGAAGGGCATGATGCCGCCGACGGCTTTCCTCGAGGATCCCGACCCCGCGTGCGCGCTTGCGCACGTGGCGCTTCACGCGCAGGCCATCGAACGGCCGCGGGCCGTGATGTCGAACTCGTTTGCCTTCGGAGGATCTGACGTCGTGCTGGTTGCGGAGCAGCCCTAGCCGCCCGGAGAAGCGAGGGGCTGGGAAGCCACGGCGCGAAGCAGCCGGCGCAGCGCGCTGAACTCCACCGGCTTCGTCAGGTGGTGGTCGAATCCGGCCGCCGCCGTACGAGCGCGATCCTGCGGCTGGCCGTAGCCCGTGATCGCGATGATCGTCATCCTGGGAAGCTTGGAATCCGCGCGCACCTGGCGCGCAATCTCGTAGCCGTTCAGCTCCGGCAGCCCGATGTCGAGCAGCAGCGCCTCGGGCCTGAATTCACGCGCGGCGGCAAGCCCTGCCGGCCCGTTCGTGGCTACGCGAATCTCGTGTCCCTCGTTCTCGAGCAGGTAGCGAAGCGCGTTCGCCGCATCCGCGTTGTCGTCGACGATCACGATGCGCAGGCGCCGAGCGCTTCCCTCGTCCGCGCCTTCGGCGTCCGCCTCCGCGGGCTCCGAGCCGGCGTACGCCGGGAGCCGCACGCTGAACTTGCTTCCCTGGCCTGGGCCTTCGCTTGCAGCTTCGATGCTGCCGCCGTGTAGCGTGACGAGCCGCTCGACGAGCGTGAGGCCTACGCCCAGTCCGCCTTCCGGGCGGTCGATGGACTGCTGGCCCTGCTTGAAGAGCTCGAAGGCGGTGCGCACGAGCTCGGGCGACATCCCGATGCCGGTGTCCTCGACGCTGAAGGTCACGTGCTCGCCCGAGCGCCCGGCACGAACGACGATGCGGCCACCGTTGGGCGTGAACTTCGCGGCGTTGTGCAGCAGGTTCTGGATGACCTGGCTCAGGCGCACCGGGTCCGCTTCCGTCTCCAGCGGCTCCTCCGGCAGCTCAATGACGAGCTCATGGCCTCGGCTCTGGATCCATTGCGCGGAAGCATCCGCGGCCTCGCGGATGGAGCGCCGAAGGTCGACGCGCGCGCGGCTGAGCGCGACCGTGGAGCGCGTGATGCGGCTCACGTCGAGCAGGTCGTCGACCAGGCGCGTCATCTGCACCGTCTGGCGCTGGAGGACGTCGCGCACCCAGAGCTCCGTGGGATCGGTGGTGGGCTTCCTCGTGAGCAAGTGCAAGGCGTTGCGGATCGGCGCGAGCGGGTTACGCAGCTCGTGCGCCAGCATCGCGAGGAATTCATTCGTCTGCTTTTCCGCCTTCTCGAGGGCTTCCACGCGACGCCGGTCGGTGAGGTCGCGCGTCACCTTAGCGAAGCCCTGGAGCGTGCCGTCCGCGTCGCGGATCGCCGTAAGCACCACGTTCGCCCGGAACGTCGTCCCGTCCTTGCGCACGCGCAGGCCCTCGTCCTCGAAGCGGCCGGTGCGCGCGGCGGTCTCGAGCTCCTGCTCGGGCCAGCGGCGCTGGCGGCCCTCCTCCGGGTAAAGCAGGGAGAAATGCCGGCCCAGGATCTCGTCGCGCGAGTAGCCGTTGATGCGCTCCGCGCCCGAATTCCAGCTCACCACTCGGCCCTCGGGATCGAGCATGAAGATCGCGTAGTCCTTGACCGCGTCCACGAGCGTGCGAAAGCGCGCCTCGCTCTGGCGAAGGAGCTCTTCCTGCCGGCGGCGCTCGGTGAGGTCGCGGGTGATCTTGGCGAAACCGCGCAGCGTGCCGTCGCGGTCCTTGATCGCCGTGATGACGACGTTAGCCCAGAAGGTCGTCCAGTCCTTGCGCACGCGAAGGCCCTCGTCCTCGAAGCGACCCTGCGCGGCGGCCATGACAAGCTCCTGCTGCGGCCAGCCACGCGCCTTCGCCTCCTCCGGGTAGAAAATCGAAAAGTGCTTGCCGAGGATCTCGTGCGCGGCATAGCCCTTCAGCCGCTCCGCGCCCGGATTCCACGAGGCGACCCGGCCGTCCGCATCCAGCAGGAAGATGGCGTAGTCGTGGACGCTCTCGACTAGACGCTGGAACGGATTGTCGAGGCCGGCCAGCGGCCTCGCCGGTTCTTCCGGTTCTGTCATCCTGTGGACTGGAAAAAGGAACTTCTCATCATACGTCGCGTGCGGCAAAAGATGGTGGCCAAGGCCGGAATCGAACCAGCGACACACGGATTTTCGGTCCGCTGCTCTACCAACTGAGCTACTTGGCCGGGGTCCCGCTGGGAAGGCGCGAATTATAGCGTCGCAAAAGAAAAGGGCCCCGGAGGGCCCTTTTCTGCTCTTGAAGAATTTCTTCTTCGAGAACCCTACATGTCCATCCCGCCCATGCCGCCCATGTCGGGCATGCCGCCGTGGGAGTGGCCGCCGCCCTTCTTCTCCTCCACGAGCTCGGCGACCATCGCGTCGGTCGTGAGCATCAGGGAGGCGACGGAAGCCGCGTTCTGCAACGCCGTGCGGGTGACCTTGGTCGGGTCGATCACGCCCTGCTGCACGAGATCGCCGTAGTCCTCGCTCTGCGCGTTGAAGCCGAACGTGCCCTTGCCCTCGAGCACCTTGTTCAGGACCACGGAGGGCTCTTCGCCGGCGTTGGAGACGATGGTGCGCAGCGGCTCCTCGAGCGCGCGCATCACGATGCGGATGCCCGCGTTCTGGTCGTCGTTGTCGCCCTTGAGCTTGCCCTCGAGGGCCTGCTTCGCGCGGATGAACGCGACGCCGCCGCCCGGGACGATGCCCTCTTCGACCGCGGCGCGGGTCGCATGCAGCGCGTCCTCGACACGGGCCTTCTTCTCCTTCATCTCGACTTCGGTCGCGGCGCCGACCTTGATCACCGCCACGCCGCCGGCGAGCTTCGCCACGCGCTCCTGGAGCTTCTCCTTGTCATAGTCCGAGGTGGCTTCCTCGATCTGGACGCGGATCTGCTTCACGCGCGCCTCGATCTGCTTCTTCTCGCCCGCGCCGTCGATGATGGTGGTGTTCTCCTTGCCGGACTCGACCTTCTTCGCCTTGCCGAGATCCTTCAGCGTCGCGTTCTCGAGCTTGAGGCCGAGCTCCTCGCTGATGACCGTGCCGCCCGTGAGGATGGCCATGTCTTCCAGCATCGCCTTGCGGCGGTCGCCGAAGCCCGGCGCCTTGACCGCGGTGGTCTTCAGGATCCCGCGGATGTTGTTCACCACGAGCGTGGCGAGCGCCTCGCCTTCGACTTCCTCGGCGATGATGAGGAGCGGCTTACCGGCCTTCGCCACCTGCTCGAGGATCGGCAGCAGCTCGCGGATCGAGGAGATCTTCTTGTCGTAGAGGAGGACATACGGGTCCTCGAGGACTGCGATCTGCTTCTCGGGGTTGTTGATGAAGTACGGCGACAGGTAGCCGCGGTCGAACTGCATGCCCTCGACGAGGTCGAGCTCGTTCTCGAGCGACTTGCCGTCCTCGACCGTGATCACGCCTTCCTTGCCGACCTTGTCCATCGCGTCGGCGATGATCTTGCCGATGTTCGCGTCGGCGTTCGCCGAGATGGAGCCGACCTGCGCGATCTCCTTCGAGCTCGAGCAGGGCTTGGAGAGCTTCTTCAGCTCGTCGACGACCCCGACCACGGCCTTGTCGATGCCGCGCTTGAGGTCCATCGGGTTCATGCCGGAGGCGACGAACTTCATGCCCTCGCGCACGATTGCCTGTGCGAGCACGGTTGCCGTGGTGGTGCCGTCGCCCGCGACGTCGGAGGTCTTGGAGGCGACTTCCTTCACCATCTGCGCGCCCATGTTCTCGAACTTGTCCTTGAGCTCGATCTCCTTGGCGACCGAGACGCCGTCCTTCGTGACGGTGGGGGCGCCGAACGAGCGCTCGAGCACGACGTTGCGGCCCTTGGGCCCCAGCGTCACCTTGACCGCGTCGGCCAGGATGTTCAGGCCATGAACCATCTTGGCGCGGGCGCCTTCGTGGAATCTGACTTCTTTTGCTGGCATTGGTGCGTTCTCCTAGTGTTCGATCTCGATCAGTTGCCTTCGATGACGCCCATGATGTCCTCCTCGCGCATCACGAGGAGCTCGTCACCCTTGACCTTCACCGTCTGGCCCGAGTACTTGCCGAAGAGCACGCGGTCGCCGACCTTGACGTCGATCGGGATCAGCTTGCCCTGCTCGTCTTTCTTGCCCTTGCCCACGGCGACGATCTCGCCCTGGTCGGGCTTCTCGGCGGCGGTATCGGGAATCACGATGCCACCCGCGGACTTGCGCTCCTCTTCGATGCGCTTGACGATCACGCGGTCATGCAGCGGACGAATCTTCATGCGAATCTCCCGTTGGAAAGTCGATGTATTACAATGGCTTGGGTACTATCCCGAGCCCGGAAACGAGGGATCGAGCGCAAAGGTGTTAGCACTCAATCCTAACGAGTGCTAATGATAGGCGCGTACGGGCGCAAATTCAAGGGGAAAGCCATGCGGCGGTGCATCGCCGGCGCGATGCTAGTGCTTGCTCACCTGACGGCTTGGGCGCAGCTCCCGGGCACCGTACTGCAGGGACTGCGGGACGCCGGTATTCCGGCCGGCAACGTCTCGGCGATCGTGCAAAGAGCCGGCAGCGACGTTCCCGTTCTCGCTTATCGCACCGAAGTTCCGGTCAACCCGGCTTCGGTGATGAAGCTCGTGACGACCTACGCGGCGCTCGAGCTCCTGGGGCCGGCCTACCGGTGGAAAACGGAGGTCTACCAGGCCGGCGAGACGCTCTACCTGCGCGGCACGGGGGATCCGAAGCTCAACTACGAGAGCTTCTGGATGCTGCTGCGCGCGCTCCGCGGCCGGGGTCTCAAGGACCTGCGCGGAGACATCGTGCTCGATCGCAGCTTTTTCGGCCCGGTTGCGGACGGACGGATCGACGACGAGGCGTTCCGCCCCTACAACGTCACGCCGGACGCCCTGCTCGTGAATTTCAAGTCGCTGCGCTTCACGTTCCTTCCCGATTCCACTTCCGTGCGCATCTACGCCGAGCCGGGATTGCCGGGACTCGAGCTCGTGAACGGGCTCAAGCTCGCAAACGGAGCCTGCCCGGACGGGCGCGCTTTCCGGGACCTGATCGGCGCCCAATTCCAGTCGCAGCCGCCGCGCGCGGCGTTCATGGGCGCATATCCCCTCTCCTGCGGCGAGAAGGAGCTCAACGTCGCGCTCCACACCCCGGCGGATTATGTGGAGGGGATGATCCGGCAGCTCTGGAGCGAGCTCGGCGGGAAGTGGGAAGACGGCAACGGCCGGCCCGGCCGCGTCCGCGAGGGCACCGTGCCGCCGGGCGCCACACTTTTATATGCTCATGAGTCTGAGCCGCTCGCCGAGATCGTGCGCGACATCAACAAGTTCTCGAACAACGTCATGGCTCGGCAGCTCTTCCTCACGCTCGCCGCCGAGCTCGGCGGCCCGCCGGCGCGGCCCGAAAATGCGATGCAGGCGATCCGGCAGTGGCTCTCGCGCAAGGGCCTTTCGATTCCGGAGCTCGCGATGGAAAACGGCTCCGGGCTCTCGCGCAACGAGCGCATCAGCGTGCGAAGCCTCGCCGCGCTCCTGCAGGCGGCGTGGAAGAGCCAGGTGATGCCGGAGTTCATCGCGTCGCTGCCCATCGTTGCCGCGGACGGTACGATGAAGAAGCGGCTCCAAAGCGAGCCGGTCGCCGGCCAGGCGCACATCAAGACGGGCCTCCTTCACGATGCGCGGGCGGTGGCGGGCTACGTGCTCGACCGCAACGGCAACCGCGAGATCGTCGCCATGGTGATCAACGACCCCCGCGCTCCGGAAGGGCAGGCGGCGCTCGATGCCCTGGTCGAGTGGGCCTATTCCCAGCCGCCTATAGCCCCAGCTCCGACCAAAGCGCGTCCACGCGGCGCTTTACCTCGGCATCCATGACGATCGGCCGCCCCCAGCGGCGGCTCGTCTCGCCCGGCCACTTGCTCGTCGCGTCGATGCCCATCTTCGAGCCCAGCCCGGAGACAGGGCTCGCGAAATCGAGGTAGTCGATCGGCGTGTTCTCGGCGAGCAGCGTGTCCCGCGCCGGATCGACCCGCGTGCTGAGCGCCCAGACGACTTCCTTCCAGTCGCGCACGTCCACGTCGTCGTCGCAGACGACGATGAACTTGGTGTACATGAATTGGCGGAGGTAGCTCCAGACGCCGAACATCACGCGCTTGGCGTGGCCGGGATACTGCTTGCGCATGCTCACGACCGCCATGCGGTACGAGCAGGCTTCCGCCGGCAGGTAGAAGTCGACGATCTCGGGGAACTGCTTGCGGATGAGCGGGACGAATACTTCGTTCAGCGCGATGCCGAGCATCGCCGGCTCGTCGGGCGGCTTTCCGGTGTACGTCGAGTGATAGATCGGCGAGCGGCGCATCGTGATGCGATCGATCGTGAGAACGGGGAACCGCTCCGCCTCGTTGTAGTAGCCCGTGTGGTCGCCGAAAGGTCCCTCTTCCGCGGTTTCCCGGCCGATGGATCCCTCGAGGACGATCTCCGCGCTCGCCGGTACTTGGAGCTCGTTCGTAAGGCATTGGACGAGCTCGGTGCGCGCGCCACGCAGCAGCCCGGCAAACTGGTACTCGCCCAGCGTGTCCGGCACGGGCGTCACGGCAGCGAGGATCGTCGCCGGGTCGGCACCAATGGCGACCGACACCGGGAAAGGCGCCTCGGAAATCGCGCAGTGGTCGCGGTAGTCGAGCGCTCCGCCGCGGTGCGCGAGCCAGCGCATGATGACGCGGTTCGGCCCGATCACCTGCTGGCGATAGATGCCGAGGTTCTGGCGCTTCTTGTGGGGCCCGCGCGTCACCGTGAGACCCCAGGTGATGAGCGGCCCGGCGTCCTGCGGCCAGCAGGTCTGGATCGGCAGCCGCCCGAGGTCGACGTCCTTGCCTTCCCAGACGACTTCCTGGCAGGGCGCATCGCGGCGCTCGCGCGGCGCCATGTTGAGCGCCTGCTTGAGGAGCGGAAACTTCTCCCATAAGTCGCCCCATCCCTGGGGCGGCTCGGGCTCGCGCAGGCGCGCGAGGAGCCCCCCGACTTCCCGCAGCTTCATCGTGTCGTCCACTCCCATCGCCGCCGCGATGCGAGGAAGCGAGCCAAAGAGATTGCCGAGGACGGGGATCCGGTAGCCCGCAGGTTGTTCGAAGACGAGCGCCGGCCCGCCGGCGCGCAGCACCCGGTCGCAGATCTCGGTCATCTCGAGGCGCGGCGATACCGGTGCGGCGATGCGCTTCAGCTCGCCGCGCGCTTCGAGCTGCGACAGGAACTCCCGCAGGTCGGCGTAGCTCATCGCTCGAGCGCCGCGAGGCTCTCGGCAAGCCGCTCGGCGAAGTCCATGAGGAGCCGGTCGCGTCCCCGAGCCCTGTACGAGCGCTCGCCTCCGGCGAAGACGACGGTGAGCGTCGTGCCGCCGATCCATCCCAGCGCGCAGAGCGCAGCTCCGCCGGCCGCCGCAGCGGCGGCAGCAAAAGGCAGGATCGCCGCCAGCGCCTCGACGAAGCGGAAGAAGCCGGCGAGCGCGGAAGCCACGCCGCTCGACTGGCCCGCCACTTCCTGCGCCGCCTGGCCCGCGAGCGAGCCGAGCGGCCCGCTGATGCCGAGCAGGAAGAGGGCACCCAGCACGAGCGCAATCCCCCAGCCGAGGCGCCTCGCGTCGCGCTCGTACTCCACGCGGACTGCGGAGAGCGCCGACAAGGGAAGCGTCTCGACATGCGAGGCGCCGCGATGCACGAGCGAGCGCGGCTGCAGGGCGAGCGCCGTCCCGCGCAGCTCGCCGCTGCGGAATTCGAAGCGCGTGAGACCAGCGCCTATATCGTTCACGCGGCGCGTGCCACGAGGAAGCTCGAGGCGATGCCGGCGAAGACCGCCACGCCGACCCAGTTGTTGTGCATGAAGGCCCTGAAGCAGCCCGCTCGCGAGCGGCTGCGGATGAGCCGCCAATGATAGACCATCAGTCCGCCGGCGAGCCCGAGTCCCGCGTGATAAGGCCAAGAGAGCTGCAGCCGTGCGCCGAGCCAGGAGAGCAGACCGAGCATGAGCGCATAGCTTCCCATCACCGCGGCGACGTCCCACCTGCCGAGCGTGAGGGCGGACGTGCGCAAGCCGAGCTTCGCGTCGTCTTCGCGGTCGACCATCGCGTACTCCGTGTCATAGGCGAAGGAATAGCAGACGTTCGCTGCGAGCAGGATCCAGCACTCCGCCGGCAGCCGGTCCAGCACGGCGGCATAGGCCATCGGGATGCCGAAGCCGAACGCAATGCCGAGGTAGGCCTGCGGAAAGGCGAACCAGCGCTTCGCAAACGGATAGGAAGCGGCGATCGCAAGGCCGAGGAAGGAAAGCGCGATTGCGAGCCGGTTGAGGAAGAGGACGAGCGCGAAGCCCAGCAGCGATAGCACCGCCGCGACCGCCAGCGCCTCGCCCGGCCGGATCTCCCGCGCGGCTAGCGGCCGCCCGCGCGTGCGCTCGACATGCGCATCGAAGTTCCGGTCGGCGTAGTCGTTCATGGCGCAGCCCGCCGAGCGCATGACGAAAGTGCCGACGACGAAGATCGCCAGATGATCGAGGCGCGGCCGCCCGCCGGAGGCGAGCCAGAGCGCCCAAAGCGTGGGCCAGAGAAGGAGGAGCGCCCCAATCGGCTTGTCGAGCCGCACCAGGCGCTCGTACGCATCCAGTCGTTGCAGGACGAGGGCGAGGTCGATCTTCATTCGCTCACGCGGAGAGCAGCTCCGCGCGCGAGGCGAGCCAGCGCGCAGCGTGCCGCGCGGCCGCCTGCGGCTCGGACTCGAGGAGCTCGGCCGCGGCAGCGCGCGCCGCGTCCACGAGCTCCGCATCGCGCTCGAGGTCGGCAAAGCGCAGGAGCGGCGCGCCGCTCTGGCGCTCGCCAAGGTATTCGCCCGGCCCGCGGAGCTTAAGGTCGAGCCGCGCGATCTCGAAGCCGTCGCTGTTCTCGTACATGACTCGCAGCCGCTCGCGGCCTGCGCTCGAGAGCGCCTGCTCGAAGAGGAGGATGCATACGCTCTCGCGCGCACCGCGGCCGACTCGCCCGCGCAGCTGGTGGAGTTGCGCGAGGCCGAAGCGCTCGGCGCTCTCGATCACCATGAGCGAAGCGTTCGGGACATCGACGCCGACCTCGATCACGGTCGTGCAGACGAGAAGCTGGATCTCGCCGGCCGCGAACGCCTTCATGGTCGCCGCCTTTTCCGCTTGCGCCAGGCGTCCGTGCAGGAGCCCCACGCCGATGCCGCGCAGCTCGGCGGCGAGCTTCGCGTGCGTATCGATCGCGGTCTGCGCGCCCTCCCTCGACTCCTCCACCACCGGGCATACCCAATAGGCCTGCTGGCCTTCCGCGCACGCTTCGCGGATGCGCTCGAGCACCTCGGCGCGGCGCGATGCCGAAACGAGGCGCGTCGCCACGGGCTTTCGGCCTGGCGGCAGCTCGTCCAGCGTGGAAACGTCGAGGTCCGCGTAATACGTCATGGAGAGGGTGCGCGGGATCGGCGTCGCGCTCATCATGAGCTGGTGGGGAACGACGGGTTGGGGAAGCCCGGCCGCGCGATGCGTTCCCTTGCGCCGGAGCGTCACGCGCTGCTCGACGCCGAAGCGGTGCTGCTCGTCGACGATGGCGAGCCCCAGGCGGGCGAAGTCGACGCCTTCCTGGACGAGCGCATGCGTGCCGATGACGACCTGCGCGGCGCCGGAACGGATGTCCTCGAGGACGGACTTCTTTTCCGCCTTCGCGAGGCCGCCGTGGAGCCAGGCAACCCGGACCTCGCCGGGAACCGCGGCTTCCAGCCACTGCCGGAACTTGCGGTAATGCTGCTCGGAGAGGATTTCCGTGGGCGCCATGAGCGCCGCCTGCCAGCGTGCATCCACGGCGGTGAGGCAGGCGAGCGCCGCCACGATGGTCTTCCCGCTTCCGACGTCGCCCTGGAGCAGGCGCTGCATCGGATGCGGCGTGGCAAGGTCGGCGAGCACCTCGTCCAATGCGCGCGTCTGCGCGCTCGTGAGCCGGAACGGGAGCCGCGCGAGGAAGCGCCCCACGAGCGGGCCACGCGAAGGAAGCGGCGGCGCGCTACGCGAGCGGCGCTCGCGGTATGCGAACCGCATGGAGAGCTGCTGGGCGAGGAGCTCGTCGAACTTCATGCGCCGCCACGCGGGGTGCGTGCGCTCGGCGAGGGCGGAGAGATCGACGCCCGGCGCCGGGCGATGGAGCGCCGACACGCTCTCGGCGAATCCCGCGAGGTGGTAGCGGGCACGCAGCCACGCCGGCAGCGAATCTGCCAGCGCGCCCTCGTCGAGCGCCTCGAGCACGCGCGCGCGGATCGCCGCCTGCGAGACGCCGGCGGTCGTCGAGTAGACCGGAGTAAGAGTCGAGGGAAGGGGTTCGCCCGCGCGCACGAGGCGGTAGCGCGGGTGGGCCATCTCCGCACCGAACCAGCCGCCGCGCACCTCGCCGTAGGCGCGCACCAGGAGCCCCTCCTCCACGCCGCGCTGAAACTGCCGCAGCTGGCTGCCGTAGAAGTTGAAGAAGCGCAGCACCAGCCCTTCGGCGTGGACGACGAGCTGGCGGCGAGGGCGATAGGCGATTTCGGCGCGCTGCAGCTTCGCCTCGACGAGCACCGGCTTGCCGGCGGGCGCATCGGCTGGCGCGACGAGCGCCGTCTCGTCCTCATAGCGAAGCGGCAGGTGCAGCACGAAATCCATGCGGGAGCGCAGCCCGAGCTTCTGGAGCTTGCGCGCGAGCGCGTCGCCGCGCCGCGGCTCCCGCGCCGCGCTCACCCGGCGTGGAGGATCGCGTCGATCTCCACGAGCGCGCCGCGCGGCAAGCCGGCCACGCCGACTGCGGCCCTCGCGGGATAGGGCTCCCGGACGTACTGCGCCATGATCTCGTTCACGCGAGCGAAATGCGCGAGGTCCGTGAGATAGACTGTCATGCGCACGGCCCGGTCGAGGCCGAGGCCCGCGGCATCGGCCACCGCGGCGAGGTTGCGGAAAACACGGTGCGTCTGCGCCTCGATGCCCTCGGCGAGCTGCATGCTCGCCGGATCGAGCCCGATCTGTCCCGACAGGTAGACCGTGTCTCCGGCGCGCACCGCCTGGGAATAGGTGCCGATCGCGGCGGGCGCGTCCTTGCTCTGGATGACCGTCTTCATGGCGGGTATCTTAGCTCAACGCTTTCGGAGCGCTCCGCCGCATGGCCACCCTGGAAAACCTCGAGAAGCTCGTCGGCACGCCGCGCGACGGCGCGCTCCTGCGCTATTCGCTCGGCGTCGAATACCTGAAGCGCGGCGACGCGTCGCGCGCAATCGCTTCGCTGCGGGCCGCCGTCGAGCGAGATCCGGGCTACTCGGCCGCCTGGAAGTTCCTCGCTCGGGCGCTCGAGTCGAGCGGCGAGGAAAGCGCCGCGCTGGAAGCCTACGAGCGCGGAATCGCCGCGGCGCACGCCAAAGGCGACAAGCAGGCCGAAAAGGAAATGACCGTCTTCGCGCGCCGGATCGCGAAGAAGCTCGCCGGCTAGCCGCCGGGGAAAAGCTGGGGCAGCACTTCGGCGAGGCCGGTGACGAAAGCCTCCTTGCCGATCAGCGCATCGGCACCCGCGGCTCGCGCCTGTGCTCGCGTCTCCTCGGCATGGAAAAGCGCGAGCGCGATGATCGCGGGCGGGCGGGGCGAGGATTTCAGGCGCCGCACGAGCTCGAGGCCGCGACTGGGCATGAGCCCTAGGTCCAGGAGCAGGAGGTCTGGCGTGGCCGACTCCACGAGGACGAGCGCATCGAGCGCGTTGTTCGCCGTGCCGGCCAACTCGAATCCGGGCAGGCTCGCGATGTAGTTCGCCGCCGCCGCCAGGAAGGCGGGGCTGTCGTCGGCGATGGCGACTCGGCGGCTCAAGGCAACGGGGAAACCCATGCCGCGAGGGTAAGTCTGGAGCCGGCGCGGCGGTATCAGGGCATCCCCGAAACGACCCCGGGGAATTCCTGAATCGAGCCCCGGTCAGCCGTCCGGCGGGACGAGGCCCGTGCGCAGCGCGTAGCGCACCAGGCCCGCGACGTCTCGGATGTTCAGCCGCTCCATGATCTGCGCCCGGTGAGTCTCCACCGTCTTCACCGACAGCTTCAGCTCGTAGGCGATCTCCTTGGTACTGCGGCCGCGCGCCACGAGCTGCAGCACTTCGCGCTGGCGCGCGGTGAGCGTGTCCCCGCCGGCCGCCTCGCCGCCCACTCGCTGCACGTAGCCCTCCACCACCTGCCTCGAGACGGCGGGGCTGAACCAGCTCTCGCCCCGCATCACGCTGCGCAGGGCGAGCTCGAGCTCGCCGGTCGCGGCGTCCTTGAGGAGATAGCCGACGGCTCCGGCGCGCAGCGCCTGGAGCACGTACTCCTCGCCGGCATGCATGGAAAGGATGATCACGCTCACGCCGGCCTGGCGCTCGCGCATGCGCGCCGCAGCGTCCAGCCCGCTCATTCCCCGCATGGCGATGTCCATGAGCACGACATCGGGCTTCTCGCGCTCCGCGAGCTCGAGCGCTTCCTCGCCGCTCGCCGCCTCGCCGACCACTTCGACGCCGGCCATGGTGCCGAGGAGCGAGCGCATTCCGGCGCGGACGAGCGCATGGTCGTCTGCGAGCACCACCCTGATCATGGGATCGATCCTCCTTCGAGCGGGAATGTTGCCAGCAATGTGGTGCCCTCGCGCGGTGCGCTGCGAAGCTCCAGCTTGCCGCCTTCCAGCGCCGTGCGCTCTTCCATGCTGAGCAGTCCGACGCTCGCGCCGCTCGCCGCCCGACGTCGCGCGGCGTCGAGGTCGAAGCCGCGCCCGTCGTCGCGCACTGAGAGGACGAGCGTCCCGGCGCCGCCTTGCACCGACACGGAGAGGTTGCGCGCCCCGGCGTGGCGCAGCACGTTCGTGATGGCCTCCTGCGCGATGCGGAAGCAGGCGCTCTCGACCTCGGGCGCAAGCTCTTCGGGCACCGCATCCGCGTCAAAGTGCGGGGTCAGGCCGCCGAGCTTCGCCTGCGCATCGACATGCGAGCGAAGCGCCGCGACGAGCCCGAGGTCGTCGAGCTGGAGCGGGCGCAAGTTCAGCGAAAGCTGGCGCACGCGCTCGAGCGCGTGCTGCGTGGTCTCGATGCACGCCTGCACCTGCGCGGGCGCCGCGGCCGCCCCGGAGCGGCCGAGCGATTCCAGCTGGATCTTGAGCGCGGTGAGCGCCTGGCCGATGTCGTCGTGCAGGTCTCGGGCGAGCGAGCGCCGCTCCGCCTCCTGCACCTCGAGCAGGCGGCGCGAGAGCGCGCGCAGGCGCTCCTGCGACTGCTCGAGGGCGCGGCTCGTCGCGAGGTGGCGCTCGCGCTCGCGCCGCTCGCCGAGCGCGCGGCGAACCGCAGGCGCGAGCCGCGCGAGGCCGTGCTTGAGGATGTAGTCCGTCGCGCCGGCGCGCAGCGCCTCGACGGCCCGCTCCTCGCCCAACGCCCCGGAGACCAGGATGAAAGGCACCAGTGGATCGGTGCGTCGCACGAAGGCGAGCGCATCCAGGCCCGTATAGCCGGGCAGCGAATAGTCCGCGAGCACGAGGTCGAAGCGGCCGGCGGCGAAGGCGGCCTCGAAAGCCGCGCGGCCAGTCGCGAGGATCGGCGCGCAACGCAAGCCTCCCTCGGCGAGCGCCGCGACGGCGAGCTCCGCGTCGGTCGCCTGGTCTTCGAGGACGAGCGTGCGCAGCGCCTCGGGGTTCATGCGGACAGGTCGGGAGGCATTGGCGTCAATTCTGCCAAATCCCCCCGGCATGGCGCTTGCGTGGCGCGCCCGCCATGAGCACCGTGCCCGCTTCCGGCGCCGCGCCCATGGAGCCACGGTCGGCGGCCCGCGCCGCTGGGCTACGCTATTTCCTGGACGACCGTCCGGGAATTTCGCGGGCGGCAAACGGCGAAGGCTTTCGCTACCGGCACGCTTCGGGACGAGCAGTACGGGACGGCGCGACGCTCGCGCGCATTCGCTCGCTCGCCATCCCGCCTGCGTGGACAAGCGTCTGGATTTGCCCGGTCGCCGACGGCCACCTGCAGGCGACCGGAAGGGACGCGCGGGGCCGCAAGCAGTATCGCTATCACGCCCGTTGGCGTGAAATCCGCGACGAGACGAAGTACGGCCGGCTGGCGGCGTTCGCGCGCGCCCTGCCGCGCATCCGGCGCCGGGTGAGCCGGGATCTCGCGTTGCCCGGCCTGCCCCGGGACAAGGCGCTCGCCACGGTCGTGCGGCTCCTCGACACGACGTTCATGCGCGTAGGCAACGAGGCCTATGCGCGCGAAAACGACTCCTACGGATTGACTACGCTGCGGTCCAGGCAAGTCCGCGTGCGCGGCGCGCGGCTGCAATTCGCTTTTCGCGGGAAGAGCGGCGTCTTCCACCGCATCGAGCTCGCCGATGCGCGGCTTGCGGCGATCGTCCGGCGCATGCAGGACCTTCCCGGCGAGGAGCTCTTCCGCTACGTGGACGACGAAGGCGCGACTCGCACCGTGGATTCGGCGGACGTGAACGGGTATCTGAAGGACATCGCCGGAGCCGATTTCACCAGCAAGGATTTCCGCACGTGGGCTGGCACGCTCCTCGCGCTCGAAGCGCTGGAGCAGGCCGGCGCCGCGCCGCACGACGCTGCGGCCAGGAAGGCTGTCGCCGCGGCGATCGATGCGGTCTCGAAACGGCTCGGCAACACGCGCGCCGTTTGCCGCAAGTGCTACGTGCACCCGGCCGTGCTCGAGGGCTACCACGCCGGGGCGCTCGAGGACGTTCGAGGAAGAAGCGCAGCTACGCGCCTCGCGGCGCTGCTGGAGCGCCATGCTCGGAGCGAGACGAGACGCAGGCGGCGCTCCGGCGCCGACGGCCGCTCGCTCGTCCCGGTACTCGCCCGGTCGCTTGGCGCGAGAGCGAGAAATCGCCATCGGGACGCCCCCGCCATCGCGCGAGCCTGAGGACATGGGTTCGCGGCCGAGGTCCGGGTGGCATGCAGCAATTCGCATTCCTGCGGCACGGCGCTTGCTGACACAACGCCGCAGTCTCTTTTTCTTCCTCAACTTGGACTAGGAGTTCTCATGAAAATCAAAGTACTTGGTGCAGCCGTGGCGACGGCGCTGCTGGGACTGTCCACTCTGTCGTTCGGACAAAGCGCGGGCGGCTCCGCGCCGAGCAGCCAGGACACGCCGCGCGAGGCAGCGCGCGCCCAATCCGGCGCCGGAAGCCAGGCCGGGACGACCGGCACCGTGGTGGCGCCCGCAGCGCCGGCGGTGGTCGATACGAGCCGTTGCGACAACCTCACGGGCGCGGCGAAGACGCGCTGCATGCGCGACGCAAGCTCCGGCGCGAGCGCTCCCGGCGTCCCCGTGACGCAGGAGCCCGGCCAGAGCGGCCCCGGCGCAGTCGACAAGACGCGTCCGGGCCAGGAGCCGACGGGGCGCAACCGCGTGAACCCGCGCGATGCGGGCACGAGCTCGAGCGGCGGCTGATCGTCGCAGTTGCGAACGAAGGGCCATCCGAAATGCCGGGTGGCCCTTCACTGCTCCAATGAAAAATTTCCGGTTCTTGGCAATCGTCGCGCTGGCGCTCGGTGCGCCGTCGAGCCTTATTGCTCAGCCGACCGGAAGCTCGCTTCCGGGGCCCGGCGCTAGCCCGCCTTCCTCGACGAGCACGCCTGGATCGGGCATCGGTGCGGGAACGATAGACTCCGGACCGAATGCGAACTCGCTACCTACTTGCGTGAACCTGCCGCAAGCCGAACGCGAGAAATGCTTGCGCGCAGCGCGCGCCGCTGCCGCGGCCGGCGGCTCCGCGCCTTCCGTTAACGAGGGACGCGGCAGCGTCGATCGCGAAGGACCCGGAACGAACGGCGTCGGATCCGGCGCCGGATCGACGCGCTAAGAGCTGCAGGGGGAAGTGGTGGAGTGGAAGGGGATCGAACCCTCGACCTTCGCATTGCGAACGCGACGCTCTCCCAGCTGAGCTACCACCCCACGGAGAGGGGCGGAATTCTACATTATGATGGGCGAGTGCAGATCGCTCCGCCCTACGGCTACACCGAGGTCGTTCCCTTTCTCAAGACGAGCCGCGTGCGCCTTCTCGCGCCGGGGGAAGCGCCGCCGTTCGTGCGGCAGTCGAACGCGATCCCGGTGAGCTACACCGAGTTCCAGCTCGTGGCGCGCGAGTACCCCATCGTCTTCACGACCGGAGACGAGGGCAGGAACTTCGCGGCCGTGGCGGTGCTCGGCATCACCGCGGCGGAGAACCTGTTCTACGACGGGCGCGCTTGGGCGAGCGACGCCTATGTCCCGGCGTACGCGCGGCGCTATCCGTTCTGCATGGCGCGGGTCACCGTCGACCGGCAGGAGCACAAGGACCGGCTGATCTGCGTCGAGAAGAGCCACCTCGACGAGGAGGCCGGCGAATCGATGTTCGACGGCGAGGGTCGGCCCGCGACCAAGTGGACGGAGATCGAGCGGCTGCTCGCAGAATACGAGGCGGACCTCGAGAGGAGCCGCGAGATGTGCGCGATCCTCGGCGACTACGGCCTGCTCGAGCCCTTCTCGATGCAGGCCACGCTGGCGAAGGAAAAAGGCGCGGGGCCCATGCACCTCACCGGCATGCATCGCGTGAGCGAGAGGAACCTCGAGAACCTGAACGCCGCGCAGCTCAAGAACCTGCTGCGCAAGGGGATCCTTGCGCGCATCTACCTGCACCTCCTGTCGCTCGAGAACTTCGCGCGGCTGCTCGATCGCAAGGCGGCGCAGCGAGCGCCCGAAAGGGAAACCTTGGGGAAGGAATCCGGCGGGGCGAAGTCCGAGCCGGTGCAGCCGAAGAGCGAGAAGCCCTCGAGGCGAGGGCGCTAGGCGGCTGCTTTGTCGGCGGCCGCCTTTTCGGCCGCGGCCTTCTTCTTCGCCCGCCGGTCGGCCATGATTTTCTCGTAGCACTCCGCGCACACCGCGCGCTTATTGCGCACGCCGGGAAGCGTGCGGAACGTGGCGCGAGGCCGCGAGTGCTGGCCGTGGAAGCAGTACTTGAGCGGGTTGAGGTTAGCCATCTCCGACATGGTCATCCTATCACTGATGGTGGGCCGGGTTGGAATCGAACCAACGACCAAGGGATTATGAGTCCCCTGCTCTGACCGGCTGAGCTACCGGCCCCCGCGCCCTTATAGCAGAAAGGGCTAGCCCTCCTGGTCGAGGAAGCTCTTGAGGCGCTCCGAGCGCGAGGGGTGCCGGAGCTTGCGCAGCGCCTTCGCCTCGATTTGCCGTATCCGCTCGCGCGTCACGTCGAACTGCTTGCCGACTTCCTCGAGCGTGTGGTCCGTGGACATCTCGATGCCGAAGCGCATGCGCAGCACCTTCGCCTCGCGCGGCGTGAGCGTGTCGAGCACTTCCTTCGTCACGTCTCGCAGGCTCGCGTAGGTGGCGGCATCGCTCGGCGCGAGCGTCGACTGGTCCTCGATGAAATCGCCGAGGTGCGAGTCGTCGTCGTCGCCGATCGGCGTCTCCATCGAGATCGGCTCCTTCGAGATCTTGAGGATCTTGCGGATCTTCTCTTCCGGCATCTCCATGCGCTGCGCGAGCGTCGCGGGATCCGGCTCCTGTCCGGTCTCCTGCAGGATCTGGCGCGAGATGCGGTTCATCTTGTTGATCGTCTCGATCATGTGCACCGGGATGCGGATGGTGCGCGCCTGGTCGGCGATCGAGCGCGTGATGGCCTGGCGGATCCACCACGTCGCGTACGTGGAGAATTTGTAGCCGCGGCGGTATTCGAACTTGTCCACCGCCTTCATGAGGCCGATGTTCCCTTCCTGGATGAGGTCGAGGAACTGGAGGCCCCGGTTGGTGTATTTCTTCGCGATCGAGATCACGAGGCGGAGGTTCGCCTCCGTCATCTCGCGCTTCGCGCGCCGGGCCTTCGCTTCCCCCGTGGACATCTGCTTGTTGATTTCCTTCAGGTCCCGGATCGGGATGCCGATCTTCTGCTGCACGGCCTGCATCTTGCCGAGGAGCTCGAGGATCGAGGGCTCGAGGCGGCGCAGGTTCTCCGTCCACGGCTGGTCGGAATTGATCTCCGCGGTGAGCCACCGGCGCGAGCCTTCCGTGCCGGCGAAGATCTTGATGAAGTGCTGCCGCGGCATCTGGGCCTTTTCGACCGCGATGTCGTGGATGGCCCGCTCGTGGCGGCGCACCTCGTCGACGAGGCTCCTCACGCTGTCGGACAGGCGCTCGACCGTGCGCGCGGTGAAGCGGATCGCCATCAGCTCGTTCGAGATCTGGTCGCGGACACGCAGGTAGTCTTTGTCCTTCGAGCCCTTGTTCTCGAGGGTCTTGAGCATCTTGTCGTAGAGCCGGCGGATGCGCGCGAATTTCTCCAGCGCCTCGCCCTTCAGCTTGAGCAGGCTCGCGGTCTGCGCCGCAGTCTGCTCCTCCTCGGTCTCCGCCTCTTCCTCCTCGATCTCGGCTTCCTCGTCTTCCGGCGAGGCGGCCTCCGCCTTCTTCGGGTCGAAATCGTCCTTCGAGTTGGGATCGATGAGGCCGTCCACGACCTCGTCGATGCGCATCTCGTCCTTCTCCACCTTGTCGGCGAGGTCGAGGATCTCCCGCACCGTGGTCGGGCAGGCGCTGATCGCCTGGATCATGTGGCGCAGGCCTTCCTCGATCCGCTTCGCGATCTCGATCTCGCCCTCGCGCGTGAGCAGCTCCACCGAGCCCATCTCGCGCATGTACATGCGCACCGGGTCGGTAGTGCGCCCGAACTCGGAATCCACCGTCGAGAGCGCGGCCTCGGCCTGCTCCTCGACGTCCTCGTCGGGCTGGGCGACCGGTGCGGCATCGGAGGCGATGAGCAGCGTCTCCTGGTCGGGCGCCTGGTCGTAGACCTGGATGCCCATGTCGCCGAAGGTGGAGATGATCGCGTCGATCTGCTCGGCATCGACGAGGTCGTCCGGCAGGTGATCGTTGATCTCGGCGTACGTGAGGAAGCCGCGCTCCTTGCCGAGCTTGATCAGGTTCTTGAGGCGCGTGCGCCGCGTCTCGGCGTCTTCCTTCGGAAGCTCGGCCGGGATGAGCCACTCGTCCTTGCGCCGGCGGCCGCCGCGGCCGCCCTTGCCCTTGGATTTGACCTCGGCGACCTTGGCCTCGAGGAGCTCGAGCGCCGCCTTGGCGCTCTTGATCGGGGTCTTCGCCTTCTTCGCGTCCTCCGCCCGGCCTTTGGGGGCGGCGGCCTTGGCGAGGGGCTTGCGCGCGGCGGCGGGCGCCTTGGCGCGCAGCTGCTTCTTGACGGGGCGAGGCTTCGCGGCGTGCTTGGCTTTCAGGCGCTTGACGACCGTCGCCTTCTTCTTGGCCGCACGAACCTTCTTCACCTTCGCTTTGCGCTTCAGCGCCATCTTTCCCCCGGTACGGAGCTCGGACTGTCGGTTTTCAATGCACTTCAGAGGACTTCAAGAGAACCGTAGATTGTAGCAAAAGAGCCCTGTTTCAAGAGGCTTTTCGGCTCGTTTTACTGGCGAGAAGCTGGCCCGATGCTTGCAGTCCGGCCCTCCACCTGCAGCCGCTGCTCCAGCGCCTTTACCTCCGTGATCATGCGGCCGTATCGCACGTGCTCTTCCTTTGACAGCTTTCCCTGCCGAAGTTTTTCCCCGAGGAGCTTGATGGCGCCATTCTTCCGGTTGATCTCCATCTTCCACAGGGCGTGGCGGACCTCGAGCCGCGCCCCCTCCTCGGTTTCGGCGACGCTGGCGGCATCAGCCTGTGCGGCAAAAACGAGCTCCGCATGCGCTCCGTTCTGCAAGCGCTCGATGAGCATCGCCCCCGAAGCGGGTGACTCTTGAACGCTCTCCGACAGGGCGTGGAGCGCCCGGGACTCAGGCAGGTTCGCGTCGAGGAGCGCGAGATCGATCTCGGCAAGAACCGCGGGCCAGGCCACGGCCTGGCAAAGCACCTTCCATTCCGGAGTCGTGGGCGCGGCGAACGCTTTCTTCGCCGGCGCGGGCCGCCGATAAACCGGCGCCTCTTCCGGCCGCCCCAGAAGGCGCTCGGCTTCTTCCGCCGTCAGCTCGGAGAGGCGGGCCGCTTCTTTGAGGAGCTGAATCCTGAGGGCAGGGGCCGTGATTTTTTGGAGATGCGGCTTTGCTGCAGCGATGAACTGCGACCGCCCCTCAGGACTCGACAAACTGAATTGGCCGCGTAGCTCGGCAAACAGGAACTCGGAGAGCGTCTGCGCCTCGCCGACCAGGCGCTCGAACGCTTCCTGGCCGTGCTTGCGAATGTAGGTGTCGGGATCTTCGCCGTCAGGGAGGAAGAGAAAGCGGATCGGCTTGTCGTCGGGCGCGAGCGGCAGGCTGACCTCGAGCGCGCGCCAGGCGGCTTTGCGACCCGCCGCGTCGCCGTCGAACGAGAACACGATCTCATCGGCGAGGCGCAGGAGCTTCTGGACGTGCACGGGCGTGGTGGCCGTGCCAAGCGTGGCGACGGCATAGCCCACGCCGAACTGCGCGAGCGCCACCACGTCCATATAGCCCTCGACGACGAGCACGCGGCTTGCCTGGCGGATCGCATCGCGGGCCTGCACGAGGCCGTAGACCTCGCGTCCCTTTTCGAAGAGCGGCGTCTCCGGAGAATTGAGGTATTTCGGCTCGCCCTCGCCAATCACGCGCCCGCCGAAGCCGATGACGGCCCCTCGGGCATTCAGGATCGGGAACATCACCCGGCCGCGGAAGCGGTCGTAGCGCTTACCCTCGTTCTCGATCACCAAGCCGCACTCGACGAGCGATTTGTCTTCGTACTCGGGGAAGACGGCCTTCAGGGCCTGCCAGTCATCGGGCGCGTAGCCCATGCGGAACCTCGCGGCGATTTCGCCGGTGAGGCCGCGGCCCTTCAGGTACTCGATCGCCTGCGGGGACTTCTTGAGCTCGGCTCGGTAGAAGTCCATCGCCTTCTCCATGACCCCGTAGAGGTCGGTCTGGCGCTCGTCGCGGGCGATCTCCTCCTTAGTCCTGGGCTTGAATTCCGGCATCTGCATGCCGACGGACGAGGCGAGGTCCTTCACGGCGTCGACGTAGCCCATGCCGCCGTAGGCCATCAGGAAGCCGATCGCGTTGCCGTGCACCCCGCAGCCGAAGCAGTGATAGAACTGCTTGGTCGGGCTCACCGAGAAGGAAGGCGTCTTCTCGTTGTGGAAGGGGCAGAGCCCCTGGAAGTTGGCGCCCGCTTTCTTCAGGCGCACGTAGCGCGAGACGACTTCGACGATATCGACCCGGTTGAGGAGGTCCTGCTTGAACGAGTCGGGAATCATGGCGGGGCGCTCCCGCTTTTTAGCCTGCCAGCCTCGCCTTGACTAGTGCGGAAACGGCGGCCATGTCGGCGCGCCCCGCGAGGCGCGCCTTGAGGGCGGCCATCACCTTGCCCATGTCCTTCGGCCCGGCGGCGCCGGTCTCGGAAATGACCGAGTTGATCTCGCCCTGGATTTCAGCCTCGCCGAGCTTCTGGGGCAGGTAGCCCGAAAGCACCGCGATCTCCGCCTTTTCCTTGTCGGCGAGATCGGCCCGCGCCGCCTTCTCGAACTGCGCAATCGATTCCCGGCGCTGCTTAACCATCTTCTCGATGATGGCGAGGACGTCGGCGTCGGAGAGCTCGACGCGCTCGTCCACCTCCTTCTGCTTCATGGCCGCGAGGAGCAGCCGGACCGTGGACAGGCGCGCGCCGTCCCTGGCCCGCATCGCGGCCTTCATGTCCTCGTTGATTTTGTCCTTGAGCGGGATGCTGCTTCTTAGTACAGCTTCTGCGGCAGCATCTGGCTGCGCAGGCGCTTGTGATGGCGCTTCACCGCGGCCGCGAGCTTGCGCTTCCTCTCGGCGGTCGGCTTTTCGTAGAACTCGCGCGAGCGCAGCTCCGTGAGCAGCCCGGTCTTCTCGACCGTGCGCTTGAAGCGGCGCATCGCCACCTCGAAGGGCTCGTTTTCCTTGACGCGAACAGTCGGCATAAAGCTCGGGATCCGGGACTCGAAAAGGGGCGGAATTGTATCAGAATCGCCCGCATGATCGTCCTGGGCATCGAGACCTCGTGCGACGAGACGGGCGTCGCGCTCTACGAACCCGCCGGCAGCGGCGGGGAGAGCGGACAGCTCCTCGCGCATGTCGTGCACTCGCAAGTCGCAATGCACGAGGCCTACGGCGGCGTGGTCCCCGAGATCGCCTCGCGGGACCATGTGCGGCGGCTCGTCCCCCTCACGCGCAAGGTGTTCGACCAAGCCGGGCGGCAGCTCCGCGAGCTCGAGGCCATCGGCTACACCGAAGGACCCGGCCTCGCCGGGGCGCTTCTCGTGGGCGCTTCCTTCGCGCACGGACTTGCCTTCTCACTGGGCATCCCGGCGATCGGCATCCACCACCTGGAAGGGCATCTTCTCTCGCCCCTTCTCTCGGATCCCGCGCCCGAGTTTCCCTTCGTCGCGCTTCTGGTCTCGGGCGGGCACACGCAGCTCATGAGGGTCGACGCGCCCGGGACCTACCGGCTGCTCGGCGAGACGCAGGACGACGCGGCGGGCGAGGCGTTCGACAAGACAGCGAAGCTCCTCGGGCTGGGGTACCCAGGCGGGCCGGCGCTTTCGCGCCTCGCCGAGGAAGGCTCGCCGGGCCGGCTGCGCCTGCCGCGGCCGATGATCGACAGCGGCAACCTGGACTTCAGCTTTTCCGGCCTGAAGACCGCGGTCTCCACTGCAATGAGGAAGTCGCCACAGGAAGCCAGCGACGTCGCGCGCGCATTCGTCGACGCCGTGGTCGACGTCCTTGTCGCCAAGTGCACGGCAGCGCTCCAAGCGACGGGACTGCGGCGTCTCGTCGTCGCCGGCGGCGTCGGGGCGAACCGGCAGCTTCGCGACGCGCTCGACGAACGCGCGAGCCAGGGGCGCTTCTCGGTGTTCTATCCGCCGCTCGAGCTTTGTACCGACAACGGCGCGATGATCGCCTTTGCCGCCGCGCAGCGCCTGCGCGCGACAAAGGCTCGCGGCGGCTTCAGCGTCAAGCCGCGCTGGGATCTGGCGGAGGCGTAGCCTTCTTCGCGCCGAGCTTCGACTCCGTCCCCGCGGCGAGGCGCTTGATGTTCTCGCGATGGCGCCAGGTGAGAAGTACGGCCATCGCCGCGACCGCCACGACCGTGGCCGTCCCGAGCTTCAGGAACCAGGCAAAAAAGACCGCGAATGCCGCCGCCACGATCGACGCGAGCGACACATAGCGGAAGAAGGCGACGATGATCGCGAAGGTCGCGATCGTGCCGACGCCCAGCCAGAGATCGAAGCCGAAAAGAGTCCCGGCCGCGGTCGCGACGCCCTTGCCGCCCCGGAAGCGGTAGAAGACGGGATAGAGATGTCCGAGGAAAGCCGCCGCCCCGGCCACGGCCATGGCGAGCGCATCGCCCGTGCAGAGCTGGGCGAGCCAGACGGCCAGCCAGCCCTTGGCCGCATCGCCGGCGAGCGTAAGCAGCGCCGCGGCCTTGCTCCCCGAGCGCAGCACGTTCGTCGCACCGGGGTTCCCGGAGCCGTAGCTCCTCGGGTCCGGAAGCGCCATGGCGCGGCTCACGACGATGGCGAACGAGACCGACCCCAGCGCGTAGGCGGCCAAGGCGACGACGGCGAGCTGGAGCCCGAGCGGCATGGACGCGATTCTATAATCGTCCGATGGATGCCATCCTCTTTCGCGACCTGCGCATCGAAGCTTCCATCGGCATCCACAAGCGCGAGCGCTTCATCAAGCAGACGCTGTCCATCGACCTCGAGATCGGCATCCCGGGAACCGCGGTGTTCTCGAGCGACAAGGTCGCCGACACGATCGACTACGAGCAGGTCACGCTCAAGATCGGCGCCCTCCTCGCGAGCGGCCATTTCCGGTTGGTGGAAACCGTCGCCGAGCGCATCGCGGACCTCCTCCTCGACGACTTCTCCGCTCCCTGGTGCAAGGTGAGCGTCGCGAAGCTCGGCATCCTGCCCGGCACCAAATGGGTGGGCGTGAGCATCGAGCGGGGAAAACGCTAGTCCTCGAGCGCGACGTCCACCGGTATTGGGTTCAACAGCCGAACGATCTCTGCAGGGTGGATTCGAACGAGAAAACCGCGTCGGCCGCCGTTGATGTAGATCGACGCCAGCTCGAGGATGGAGCGCTCCACGAACACCGGAATCGGTTTCCTCGTGCCAAAGGGCGAAGTGCCGCCGACCTGGTAGCCGGTATGGCGCTGGGCAACCTCGGGCTTGCACGGCTCGATTCTCTTGCGCCCGGCCTGGCGCGCGAGGTTCTTCGTCGAGACCTTGCGATCGCCGTGCATGAGCACGATGAGCGGCTTGCGGTTCTCGTCCTCCATGACGAGGGTCTTCACGACCTCGCTCTCCGGGACGTTGAGCGAAACCGATGAGACACGCGTGCCGCCGTGCTCGACGTACTCGTATTCGTGCTCCGTGTACGCGACGCCTCGCGACTTGAGGAAAACGGTCGCAGGCGTATCAGCCACGGGGATGGTGGGCGGCGTGGAGCTTCTTCAGCCGCTCGCGCGCCACGTGCGTGTAGATCTGCGTCGTGGAGATGTCCGCATGGCCGAGGAGGAGCTGTACCACGCGCAGGTCGGCGCCGTGGTTGATGAGGTGCGTGGCAAACGCATGGCGAAGGACGTGCGGCGAGAGCTTCTTTCCGGGGATCGCGCGCCGGCCGTAGCGCCGCAGGAGATGCCAGAAGGCTTGCCGCGTCATGCCGCCGCCGCGCCCGGTGATGAAGAGTACGTCGGACGCCGACTTGGGGCGCGCCTCGAGATAGCGGCCGATCCAGTCGGCCGCGGTCTCGCCGAGCGGCACGAGCCGTTCCTTCGAGCCTTTGCCGCGCGTGCGCACGACGTTAGCGTTGAGGTCGACCTCGAAG
>JAFAGU010000318.1 GCA_019237595.1 Betaproteobacteria bacterium
CTCCGCGGCACTCGCTCAGTCCCGCCCACCGAGGCTCGAGCCGCTTCCCGAGCCGCCGCCCCCGCCGCCGATGCCCGGGCCGAATGAGCCTTCCGTGCGCATCCCGGTGCAGGAGGGCGACAAGGTGGAGGAAGTGCGCGACGGAGGCCGCGTGGTCGCCATCAAGGTCACGCCGCCCAACGGCAAGCCCTACTACCTCATCGACCAGGCCGGCACCGGGAACTGGATGCGGCAGGAATCGCTCGACACGGGCGTGCGCGTGCCGCAGTGGCCGATCAAGACCTTCGACTGACTTGTCGGTCTACACGCCCGTCAGCGAGTCCGAGGCCGCGGGCTGGCTGCGCAATTTTTCGGTAGGGTCGCTCGTCTCGCTCGAGCCCATCCAGGCGGGCATCGAGAACACCAACTACTTCGTCGCCACCTCTCAGGGGCGCTACGTCCTCACGCTCTTCGAGCGGCTGCCTGCCGAGGAGCTGCCTTTCTACCTCGGCCTCATGGCGCACCTCGCTCGGCACGGCATCCCGTGCCCGGCGCCGCTCGCGGACCACTCCGACCGGTTTCTCGGCGAGCTGAACGGCAAGCCGGCCGCGCTCGTCACGCGGCTGCCCGGGCGGTCGATCGCGCGCCCCGCGGAGCGCGAATGCGCGGAGCTCGGCAGCCTGCTTGCGCGCCTGCATCTCGCGGGACGCTCCTATGGCGGCTACCTCGAGAATCCCCGCGGGCCCAAGTGGTGGCGCCTCGCCGCCGGCGACCTGGAGCCTTTCCTCGACCTCGAGCAGAAGGCGCTGCTCGAGAGCGAGCTGCAATTCCAGTCGGCACGGCGCTTCCCCGACCTGCCGCGCGGACCGGTTCATGCGGACCTCTTCCGCGACAACGCGCTCTTCGAGGACGGGCGCATCTCTGGCGTGATCGATTTCTACTTTGCCGGCGTCGATTGCCTGCTCTACGACGTGGCGGTGTGCGCCAACGACTGGTGCCTCGCGGAGCTCTCGAGCGATCCAAGCCTGGACGCGGCGCGCCTGCAGGCGCTCGTGGGCGCATATAGCTCGCTGCGGCCCTTCACGGGCGAGGAGCGCGAAGCGTGGCCGGCGGTCCTCCGCGCGGCGGCGCTGCGCTTCTGGCTCTCGAGGCTGCACGACCTGCACCTGCCGCGCCCCGGCATGCTCGTGCACGCGCACGATCCCGCGCATTTCCGCCGAGTGCTCGAGTCTCGTCGCGCGGCGTGCCTGCAAGCCCTGCCTTGAACGCCCAGCCGCAGATCGTTTCGGCCGCGGCCGGGGCGCGCTGGCTGCTCGACGGCTGGCGGCTTTTCCGAGCGTCGCCCCTCGGCTGGATTGCGCTCGTCATCACGTACCTGCTGCTCACGAACGGGCTCGCGCTCGTGCCTTTTGTCGGGGTCGCCGCTGCGCTCGTGCTCGTGCCCGTGCTGTCCTTCGGCCTGCTTGCCGCCGCGCGCGCCGGCGACTCGGGCGCGCCGGTCGAGCTTTCGCTGCTATTTGCCGGTCTTCGAACGAGCGCCCGGCCGCAGCTTTTGCTCGGCATCGTGTATCTCGCGAGTTCCGTTGCGGTGTACGGGCTGACGAGCCTTGCCGACACGGGCGGCCTGTTGCTAGAGCTTCTGTCAGGAGAGACGCCCGAGGAGGTCGATCCTGCGGAGCTCGTGCTACCGCTCGTCGTCGCGGCAACGGCCTACACGCCGGTGATGATGGCGTTCTGGTTCTCCCCGGCGCTCGTCGGATGGCAATCGCTCGGCGTGGGCAAATCCCTTTTCTTCAGCTTCTTCGCCTGCCTGCTCAACTGGAGGGCCTTTCTCGCCTACGGCGCGGCGGCCGCGACGCTGCTCCTCCTCGTCCCCATGGCCGCGCTCGCGGCCGTGCTCCTTTTCTCAGGAGGCGGCGTGCGGATCCAGGCGCTCGGAGTCATGATGCCGCTGCTCTGCGTCCTGCTGCCGACGCTCTTCGCGAGCTTTTACGCGAGCTACCGGGACATCTTCCCCCCGCAGGCACCGCTTGATACCTTAAGCGCCCCATGAAGCTGCCCGAGCTTGCTCCCGGCGCCTCGCCCGAATTCGTCGATCTCGCCTCCGCCAAGGCCTGGCTCGAGAACGTGCCGCTCGCCAACGTCGCCGCGGCCCAAGCGGAGCTCCTCGGCCAGCTCGAGGAACTGAACCGCTTCCCCACGGCGGCGACGAATCGCCTCGCGGTGCTCGAGGCGCTCCGCGAGGCAGTGAACTTCGTGCAGGTGGAACAGGCGAAGCGCTTCATGAATCGCGCGCTGCCCATGGCCCAAGGCGAGAACGACGTGCTGGAGGATACGCTCGACCTCTGGGAAGAAATGCGCATCGGCTACCTGCGCTGCCTCGAAGCGGCCGTCAACGGCGATCCCGCGATGAAGGCTCAAGCCGCGCTCGTGGCGCAGCGCTCGCTCGCCTACTCGGGCCTGAAGATGTTCCACTACCACCGCGCGTACCGGCAGGTCCCGGCGGCGGACTGGCGCTCGCTGCACGAGGCGTATGCCGCGGCGGAGTCGCTTGGCGTCGGGGAAGAGGCGGTGAAGGATTTCCTCAATCGCGACGTCCAGGACACTTCCCCGCGCATCGCGTATGCCCGCGCGCTCCTCATGGCGCTCGCGAATCCGAACGAGCTCAGCCAGCGGCAGCTCACCTTCGTCGCCTTCCTGCTCGAGCGCTGGGGCATGAAGCTCGAGGTGGCGCGCGAGCCGGTCGAGGAGGAACTCGGCGTCCCGCCGTTCGCCGTCGACCTGGCGGGCGAGCGCGCGCCCGAGCGCCTGGAGTCGCCCGCGCAGGTGAAGCTCGGCGAGCCCCGCTATCTCGACACGCGCAAGCTCGCGAAAAGCTTGCGCAACCGCGTCGGCCTGCTCCGCAAGGGCGAATCGCCCGCGAAGCTCGCGCTCGGCGAAGACTGCGTCCAGCCTTCGTGCGAGCAGCTCCTCGTGTCGCTCTACCGGCAATGGTGCCAGGCGCGGGTCGAGCGCTCCGGCCAGCGCCGCGCGAGCAGCGCCGCCGCGGAGGCCGCAGGGGACATCGCCGCGATCCATTACTACCTCTCGGGGCGCGCGTTCCGCCAGCCGGGCGAGCAGAAAGAGCTCTCGAAGAAGCAGCGCGAGGAGATCGCGACCTTCGGGCGCGTGAGCACGAGGGAAGAGGACGACTACAGCGAGGCGCAGGGCTTCGTGCTGGAGCAGTGGCGCCTGGAGGACGAGAGCGCCCAGGGCATGCGCCTCGCACGCGCGGCGGGCGCCGCCGGGCGCCGCTATGCGCACGGCCAGCTGATCGCGGTGCGCCCGGCGGACGCGCGCTCCTTCATGCTCGCGCAGGTGCGCTGGCTGATGATCGCCGAGTCGCGGGACCTGCTCGCGGGGGTGAAGCTCCTGCCCGGCTTGCCTGCCGCCACGGCGGTGCGCCCGACCGGCATCAACGTGCAGCAGGAGAAATACGTTCCCGCGCTTTCGCTCACCGCCGTGCCCGCGCTCAACGCGCCCCCGACGCTCGTGCTCCCCGTCGGCTGGTTCAAGCCCGGCCGCATCATCGAGGTGTACGTAGATGCGCCGGTGCGGGTGAAGCTCGTGGGGCTCACGGATCGCGGCAGCGACTTCGAGCGGGTGGCCTACGAGGCGGCGCGCTAGCATGCCGGAGGAGCGCGTCCCGACCGAGATCAAGCTCCACCAGCGCTCGAAGGTGATGGAGATCACCTTCTCCGATGGCGTGAGCTTCCGGCTGCCTTATGAATTCCTGCGCGTGCACTCGCCGTCCGCCGAAGTGCGAGGACACGGCCCGGGGCAGGAGGTGCTGCAGGCCGGCAAGCGAGACGTCGACATCCGCTCGCTCGAGCCGGTCGGCTCCTACGCCGTTCAGCCGAGCTTCTCCGATGGGCACGCGACGGGCATCTACTCGTGGGACTACCTGCACTACCTCGGCGAGAACCAGGAGCGCCTCTGGCGCGAATACCTCGAGAAGCTGAAGACGGCCAACGCGACGCGCGACCCATGAGCGACGAAGCGCATTTCGGTTTCGAGAAAGTCAAGGCCGAGGAGAAGGGCGAGCGCGTGCGGCGGGTGTTCGACAGCGTCGCGGCGCGCTACGACCTCATGAACGACCTCATGTCGCTCGGCCTGCATCGGGCATGGAAGGCGTTCGCGGTGGCGCTCGCGCGGCCGCGAGCCGGCGAGCGCGTGCTCGACGTCGCTGCCGGGAGTGCGGACCTCGCGCGGGCCATCGCGCCGCGCGTGGCCCCGGAGGGGACGGTCACGCTCGTGGACGTGAATCGCCGCATGCTCGAGCGCGGGCGCGACCGGATGCTCGACGAGGGCTTCGTCGCGCCGGCCGTCCAATGCGATGCCGAGCGGATGCCGTTTCCCGCCGGGCACTTCGATCTCGTGACGGTGGCCTTCGGCCTTCGCAACATGACGCGCAAGGACGCGGCGCTGCGCGAAATGGCGCGGGTGCTCAAGCCTGGCGGCCGCCTCGTCGTGCTCGAGTTCTCGCGCATCTGGAAACCTCTCGAGCGCGCCTATGACCTCTACTCCTTCAAGGTGCTTCCTTGGCTAGGCGAGCGGGTTGCCGGCGACGCGGCGGCCTATCGCTATCTCGCGGAGTCGATCCGGATGCATCCCGATCAGGCGACCCTCGCGAGGATGATGGAGGAGGCCGGGTTGGAGCAGGTCGAGGTGTTCAACCTCGCCGCGGGCGTAGTCGCCGTGCACCGCGGCTACAAGGTCTAAAATTGCAGGACTGGAGGGATGCCATGAGAACGCTCCTCATCGCTTTTGCCGCGCTCCTCGCTGCTGCGGCGCTCGTCGTGCCCGACGCGGATGCTGCCCGCCTGGGCGGCGGCCGCTCGCTCGGCGCCCAACGCAGCATTCCGCGCTCGGCTCCGAGCACGACGCCGGCCAAGCCGCAGGCCGAGCCGACGAAGCCGGGCGCGCAGCCCGTGCCGCCGGCGCAACCGCAGCCTTCCTTCCTGCAGAAATGGGGGCCGCTCCTCGGCGGACTCGCGATCGGCGGCCTTCTCGGGTCGCTCTTTGGCGGTGGCGCTTTCGGCGGCATCATGCTCGCGGTCGTCCTGGCGCTCGTCGCGCTTGCGGTGGTCGGCCTGATCGCCCGCCGACGCTCCGGAGCGCAGGCGCCGGTGCAGTACGCGGGCTTCCAGGAAAGATCGGTTCTTCCGGCGGCGGAGTCCCCGGTGGCGAGCAGCGGCGCCCAAGTTCCGGCCAGCTTCGACACGGCCACCTTCCTGCGCGGGGCGAAGATGAACTTCGTGAAGCTCCAGGTCGCGAACGATACCGGCAACCTGGATGTGCTGCGCGAGCTCACTACGAGCGAGATGTTCGATACGCTCGCCAAGGATGTCGGCGAGCGGCAGGGCGCGCAGCAGACCGACGTCCAGGGACTCGACGCGGAGCTCCTCGAGCTCGCGACCGAGGGCGGCCAGCACTGGGCGAGCGTGCGCTTCTCCGGCACGGTGCGAGAGGCGGCCGGCACGGCGCCGCAGCCCTTCACGGAAGTCTGGAACCTCGTCAAGCCGACCGACGGCTCCGCCGGATGGCTGCTCGCCGGGATCCAGCAGGTCAATTGATGGATGCCGGGCGCACGGGAGCGCGCTCGGGCACGGGGCCGCGCTGACGCGCGGCCGGCAGGCTCGGGCCACTTCGGTGGCCTTTTCTTTATATGCAGCCATTCCTACGCGCGCTGAATCATCTGCTCGAGCAGCATAGTTGGGCGCGCGAGCGCCTCGCGCCTTTTGCGGGCGAGACGGTCGAGCTCCGCCCCGCCCTTGGATGGGCATGGCGCCTCCGGATCAACGCGGACGGCACGGTCGCGCCGGCCGCGGAGCAGGCGCAGGCCGGTCTCGTCGTGTCGCTCAAGCCCGAGGCGCCTGTTGCCCTCGCTCGGGGCGAAGATCACTTCCTGCGGGCGGTCGAGGTCTCCGGCAACGCGCGGCTTGCCGACGCAGTCATGGCGCTTGCGCGCAACCTTCGCTGGGATTTCGAGGAAGACCTTTCGCGCGTCATGGGCGACGTTGCCGCGCATCGCGTCGCGGAGGCCGCGCGCGCGTTCGGCCGCTGGCAGGCCGACGCGGCGAAGCGCCTCGCCGAGGCGCTGGCAGGGTACGCCAGCGACGAGGCGCGCGTGCTCGTGGCGCGGGCCGAGCTCGACGCCTTCGCGCAGGCGAACGCCGCCTTGCGCGACGGGCTCGAGCGGCTCGAGCAGCGGATCCGCAGGCTTGGGTAGGCTCGCCCGCCTCGCGCGGATCCTCGCCGTGGCGATCCGCTTTGGCCTCTACGAGCTCGCGCCCGCGCGGAAAGGTTTCCTCCCGCGCCTCGTGCCGTTTGCCGGCATCGTCTTCGGCGCCGATACGAGCTCGCCGCGCGCCCGGCGGCTGCGCGAGGCGCTCGAGGCGCTGGGGCCGATCTTCGTCAAGTTCGGCCAGGTGCTTTCCACGCGGCGCGATCTCCTTCCGATCGACATTGCGGACGAGCTCGCCAAGCTGCAGGACCGGGTGCCGCCCTTCCCGGGCGCGCAGGCGCTCGCGGAGGTGGAACGCTCGCTCGGAAAGCCGCTCGCGGAGCTCTTCTCGTCGTTCGAGGCCGAGCCCGTCGCAAGCGCCTCGATCGCCCAGGTGCACCTCGCGGTGCTCAAGGACGGGCGGGAGGTCGCGGTCAAGGTGCTGCGCCCGCGCGTGGAAGCGGAAATCGCCAAGGATGTCGCCCTCCTCGAAACGGCCGCCGCCCTCGTCGAGCGGCTCTGGGCCGAGGGCCGGCGGCTCAAGGCGAGGGAAGTGGTGGGCGAGTTCGAGCGCCACCTCGAGGAGGAGCTCGACCTCGTGCGCGAGGCGGCGAACGCCAGCCAGCTCGGCCGCAATTTCGCGAAGTCCCCCCTCCTCGCCGTGCCGCAGATCCACTGGGAGCTCTGCTCGCAACGCGTCATGGTCATGGAGCGCATGCACGGCGTGCCGATCTCGCAGATCGATTCGCTGAAAAAGGCCGGCGTGGACATTCCCGCGCTCGCGCGAGCCGGCGTGGAGATCTTCTTTACCCAGGTCTTCCGCGACGGCTTCTTCCACGCCGACATGCATCCCGGGAATATCCTCGTCTCGACCGCGGGCGAGACGAAAGGCCGCTACATCGCGCTCGACTTCGGCATCATGGGCACGCTCACGGAGACGGACAAGAACTACCTCGCGCAAAATTTCCTCGCGTTCTTCAACCGCGACTATCGCCGCGTCGCGCAGGCGCATCTGGATGCCGGCTGGGTGCCGGCGGGCACGCGCGTCGATGCTTTCGAAGCGGCGATCCGCGCGGTGTGCGAGCCGATCTTCGCGCGGCCGCTCAAGGACATCTATTTCGGCAAGCTCCTCCTGCGGCTCTTCCAGACTTCCCGGCGCTTCAACGTCGAGGTGCAGCCGCAGCTCGTCCTCCTGCAGAAGACGCTCCTCAACATCGAAGGCCTGGGGCGCGAGCTCGATCCGGAGCTCGACCTCTGGAGCACGGCAAAGCCCTTCCTCGAGCGCTGGATGAGCGAGCAGGTGGGCTGGCGGGGCGTGCTGCGCGCGCTTCGCGAGGAGGCGCCCTTCTGGGCGGCGACGTTGCCGCAGCTTCCCAGGCTCGCGCACCGCGCGCTCTCCGAGGATCGCCTCGCGCCGCTCGAGGCCGCGGTGCATCGCCTCGCCGACGAGGAAGCCAGGCGGAACGACCTTCTTTCCGCGGCGCTGATCGTCCTCGTCGCGGCGCTCCTCGTTGTGGCGCTCTTCCTCTTCTGATTAAGATGCCCGCATGCTGATCGCCTTCGTGCTTCTCTACCTCGCCGTGACGATCGCCATCGGGCTCTGGGCGGCGAGGCGCGTGCACAACTCCAAGGACTACGTCGTCGCCGGCCGGAGCCTCCCGCTCTACATGAACACGGCCACCGTGTTCGCGACCTGGTTCGGCGCGGAGAGCGTGCTCTCGGTTTCGGTCGAGTTCTCGAAGAGCGGGCTGGGCGGGATCATCGCCGATCCCTTCGGCTCGTCCATGTGCCTCGTGATCGTCGCGGTTTTCTTCGCGCGCGCCTTCTACCGCATGGACCTCCTGACGATCGGCGACTTCTACCGCAAGCGCTACGGCAAGACCATGGAGCTCGGCACGAGCGTCGTCATCGCGATCTCCTACCTGGGATGGACGGCGGCGCAGCTCACGGCGCTCGGGCTCGTTTTCTCCACGCTCACGGAGGGGGCCGTCTCGCTCTCGAACGGCATCCTGATCAGCGGCATCGTGGTGCTTGCCTACACCATCTGGGGCGGCATGTGGTCGGTCGCCATGACGGATCTTTTCCAGTCGGTGATGATCATCGTCGGCCTGGCGATCGTCGCCTGGGTCGTCGGCGACATGGCGGGCGGCCCGGGCAAGGTGATCGGCGCCGCCGCCGAGGCGGGAAAGTTCGAATTCTTCCCGAAATCCGATCTGAAGGACTGGCTGGCGTTCATCACCGCCTTCATCACGCTCGCCATAGGCTCCATCCCGCAGCAGGACATCTTCCAGCGCGTGACTTCCGCGAAGAACGAGCGCACGGCGATCGCCGGGAGCTTCCTCGGCGGGGTCGTGTACTTCTCCTTCGTTTTCGTGCCGATCTATATCGTGTGCGCCGCGCTCATGGTGGATCCGGGGCTCTCGAGCCTCCTTTCCGCGGAGGATGCGCGCGACATGCAGCGCATCCTGCCGAGCTTCATCCTCGAGCACACCCCGATGTGGGTGCGGGTGCTCTTCTTCGGCGCGCTGCTCTCGGCGATCCTCTCGACCGCGAGCGGCGCGATCATCGCGCCCACGTCGCTCTGCACCGAGAACATCATCCGGCCGCGCTTCCCGCACATGAGCGACCGGCAGTTCCTGCTCACGCTGAGGATCGTGCTCGTGAGCTTCACGCTCGCGGCGCTCCTCTTCGCGCTCAACTCGAAGCAGACGATGTACGACATGGTGCAGAACGCCTACACGGTGACGCTCGTTGCCGCGCTGGTGCCGCTCGCGGCCGGCGTCTTCTGGAAGCGGGCCAGCAACACGGGCGCCATCCTCTCCGCCGCTTTCGGCCTCATTGCCTGGCTCATTGCCGCTTACACGGCGCCCGAGGCCACGGTCCCGCCGGCGCTCGTCGGCCTCGCCTTCTCGCTCTTTGGCATGGTCATCGGCTCGATCCTGCCCAGGGAACATCGCAGCCCGGCGCACGCCTCCGGCGAGCATCGAGCCGCCCCCACGCACCCGCACGGCAGGCAAGGCTGACCGGTCCGGGCGCCCCTCGCTCGTCGCACGCGGGCCCCTGGCCGCTCGCGCGGATCCTCTTTGCCGTGTACGTCGTGCTGACGGCCTATGCCTCGCTTTACCCGCTGTCGGGATGGCGGGATCGCGGCGTGCCGCCCTTCGAATACCTGGTGGCGCCCTGGCCGCGCGCGCCCGGCCTCTTCGATGTGGCGGTCAATGTGGCCGGCTACATGCCTTACGGACTGCTCTGCATGGCGGCGCTCTATCCGCGGCTCACGGGCGTCGCGGCGCTCGCGGTCTCGGTCGCTTCCGGCACGATGCTCTCCATCCTGATGGAGGCCGCGCAGAACTATTTGCCGACGCGGTTTTCGTCCAACGTGGACGTCGCGTCGAACGCCGTCGGCGCGGCGCTCGGCGCGCTGCTCGGCCTGCGGCTCGTGCCCTGGCTCATGGAGCACGGGCCGTTCCGGCGCCTTCGCGCGGCGATCTTCCTGCCGGGCGTTGGCGTCGACGTGGGCCTCGTGCTGATCGGCTTGTGGCTCTTCACGCAGCTCAACCCGACGACCCTGCTATTCGGCACCGGGGACCTGCGCGATCTGGTTGCCGCGCCCTCCGGCCCGCCGCGTCCTGCCGAATTCTTCGCTTCCGTGGAGGCCCTCACGGCCGCGGCCAACCTCGTCAGCATTGCGCTGCTCGTTTCCGCGCTCGCGGCGCCGGGCCAGCCGGTGCGCATGCTCTTTGCCGGCGTGGCCGCGGCGGCGCTGTGCGTGAAGGCGCTCACATTCGCGCTCATGCGCGCCGACGCGTTTGCCTGGATGACACCAGGCGCGCAGGACGGCCTGGTCGCGGGGCTCGTGATCGCGCTCGCCGCGGTTTCGTTGCCGCGCGTCGCGCGCCTCGGGCTCGCCGCGGTGCTCGTCATGGCGGCGACCGTGCTCGTCAACCTGGTTCCGCACAATCCGTACTTCAGCGCGACGCTGCGGGTGTGGCACCAGGGGCACTTCTTCAACTTCAACGGCCTCACCCGCCTCGTTTGCGCGGCCTGGCCTTTTGCCGTGCTTGCCTACGTGGTCTTCCTCGCCTCGCGCCGTCGCCGCGAAGGCGAGGCATGAGCGCCAAGTAAAATTCGCTCATGTCCTATTACGCTCGCCATGTATTCTTCTGCTGCAACCAGCGCGACGGCAGCCGCCCATGCTGCAACGACAAGGGTGCCTCGCGCCTGCGCGACTACGCGAAGGGCAGGGTGAAGGCGCTCGGCCTCTCCGGACCCGGGAAGGTGCGCATCAACCAGGCCGGGTGCCTGGATCGATGCGAAGAGGGACCCTGCATCGTGGTCTATCCCGACGCCGTCTGGTACCACTATGTCGATGAGGCGGACATCGACGAGATCATCGACGAGCACTTGAAGAAGGGCCGCATCGTCGAGCGCTTGCGCATGTGATGAGGCCCGGAACCAAGCGGGAATTCGTCGCCGGTCCGGCCGGGAAGATCGAGTGCGCCGTCGATGCCCCTGCAGGCGCGCCGCGCGGGACGGCGCTCATCGCGCATCCGCATCCGCTCTATGGCGGCACGCTCGACAACAAGGTCGTCCAGACGCTCGCCCGCGCGTTCCTCGAGCTGGGATACGCCGCGTGGCGGCCGAATTTCCGCGGCGTCGGGACAAGCGAAGGCCGCTACGACGAGGGCAACGGCGAAGTCGAGGATCTCCTCGCCGTCTATCGGCATCTCGCCGAAGCGAAAATCGTTCTCGCCGGGTTCTCCTTCGGCGCCGCCATGCAGGCGAGGCTCGTGCAGAGGGCGCCCTGCGAGCGGCTCGTGCTCGTCGCCCCGGCGGTGAAGAATTTCCCGGCGCCGCCCGTGCCCGCGAACACGCTTGTCATCCATGGCGAGCGCGACGAGACGGTCCCGCTCGGCGACGTCCTCGACTGGGCGAGGCCGCAGGACCTCCCGGTCGTCGTCGTGCCCGGCGGAGAGCATTTCTTCCATCAGCGCCTGCCCATCCTGCGCGGCATCGTGACCTCGAACTGGAAATGACGGCTGCCAGCGGCGCGGCCCTCGCCGCCTCCGGGCTGCGCAAGTCTTTCGGCCAAGTGGAGGTCGTTCGCGGCGTGGACCTCGAGGTGAGGCGAGGCGAATGCTTCGGGCTGCTAGGGCCGAACGGTGCCGGAAAGACGACGACGCTTCGCCTGTGCCTTGGCCTCACCGTTCCAGATGGCGGAAGCATTTCGCTCCTCGGCGAGCCGGTGCCAGCGCGCGCGCGCGAGGCTCGCGCGCGCGTGGGCGTCGTGCCCCAGTTTGACAGTCTCGACCCGGACTTCACCGTCGCCGAAAACCTGCTCGTCTTTGGCCGGTACTTCGGCGTCCCTTCGGACGAGGTGGCGCGGCGCACCGGCCGGCTGCTCGAATTTGCCGGCCTCGAAGGGCGCTCGGGAGCACGCATCGACGCGCTCTCGGGCGGGATGAAGCGCCGCCTCACGCTCGCCCGTTCCCTCGTGAACGAGCCGGAACTGCTCTTCATGGACGAGCCGACGACCGGCCTCGACCCCCAGGCGCGCCATCTCATCTGGGAGCGGCTGCGCAGGCTCACCGCCGAGGGAAAAACGCTCGTCCTCACGACTCACGCCATGGAGGAGGCGGAGCGGCTGTGCGACCGGCTGGCGATCATGGATCGCGGCGTCATCATCGCCCACGGATCGCCGCGCGAGCTCGTCGCCCGGCACATCGAGCCGCACGTCGTGGAAGTGCGCGGGCCCGGGCACGAAGCCTGGATGGAAGAGGCCCGCGTGCTCAGCCGGCG
>JAFAGU010000073.1 GCA_019237595.1 Betaproteobacteria bacterium
CGACAAGCTGTTCGCAATGGCGGACCGTTCTAGGGGCGACTGGTACTGCCACCGGGAAGGCAGGCACTTCCCGGTTCTTATAGTTGAGACGGAGGCGGGAAGCGGCGGCAGCTGCTAAGGCGTTGGCATCGCCTCGTGCCTTGTAGCCGACCAGAGACGTTCAGGTACGCGACCTCGTATGCTCTTTCTGCGCTGCTTCTCGGGACTCGCGAAGGGCGGCGCTCGCCATGGAGTCCACATCCCGCAAATCGCGCATGACCGAGCAACCCTAGAGGGACGGCTTGCCTACAAGAGACTCGAGTAGGTCGGCCGCAATCGGCTTCGCGTAGTGCCCTTCGAACCCTTGCTCTGCGGAGAGTTGCTGAAAGTCCATTCCAGGTATGCCGGTGAGAGCAAAGATCCGCGGCGTCCCTGGGCGCGCGGCTGCCCGCAACCGACGGGCAACTTCATAGCCATTTAGGTCGGGCAATTTGATGTCCATAAAGACGAGATCCGGCGGATTGGAGGTGGCCTTTTCGAGGGCTTCTTGACCGTTCCGCGCTATTTCCACCGTATGGCCCCAGCTCCTCAGAAGGAGAGCCATGGTATGGAGCGCGTCAACATTGTCATCCACTAGAAGAATGATTTTTCTATCGCCCATCGGTCATGCTTTGAACGGACATTACTTGCGTGAGGCGCTTACACATCTGTTCGGCGGCAAGTGGACCAGGCTTTACGTCGATGAACGCTTGTGCACCCAGCAACCGAACGGCGTGTTCCAATTCGCTACGTCCACCCCCCTGCTCGACCAAATCGCGACACAGTCCGTTTCGCTAGCTCGGGGGTGGGCATAGTCATCCTCGGGGATTGTCCGGACCCCTGCGCCGCTGCAGTATTTCGACTCAATGCGGGGATAGCTTAATTGTCAGAGCACGACTACCCAAAGTCGAGGTGTGAGTTAGACCCTCACTCCCTGCTCCAGCCTTTTGATCAGGGGTGGTTTGACTAGGCAATGCTTGGCATGCGGGTTACTTGCGACCTTTCTAGAGACTCGCGCGAACGATGATTGCGATGGCTGAGACGCCAAAACGTGATCCAGAGAACCGTGTGTTCTCTGACCGTGACGCAAACCGCATGCGCCAAGAGCGCAGAGTTGCTGAGACGAGCGCTCACCTAAAGAGCGCACGCGGATTTATCGCCGAGAGTCGCGCCGCTTTGATACGGCTTGCCAAGCGCCTAAGCAAACGGTAGGGACTTTCGGCGTCGACACGGGACCAATAAGCCCATAGCGGACATGGGCAGGGCACGGGCAGGATCAAGTCCGGCCCACTAGGCCGGCGACCACGATGACGAACTCAGCGACGTCGAAAGGCTTGGCGAGGTGCGCCTGGTAGCCGGCGAGGATGGCATTCTTGCGGTCGTCGGGCCGTGCAAAGGCCGTGAGCGCAAGCGCGGGCGTGCGCCGCTGGCCAGGCTCGCCGGCGCGCAGGCTGCGCATGAATTCGTAGCCGTCCATGCCGGGCATACCGATGTCGCTGATAACCACATCGGGGGTCTCGCGCTCATAAATGCGCAGCGCCTCCTCGGCCGAGCGCGCCGGAATGACGCTGGCGCCTTGGTTCTCGAGGACCCGGCGCGCGAGCTCGATGGCGTCGGCTTCGTCGTCGAGTACAAGCGCGCGGACGCCGTCGAGCTTTGGCAATGGGACCGACTCCGACTCGTCACTGTCCATCGCCGTCGGATGCAGCCGCGGGCCGCGATCTTCACGCCCGATAATCACTAGCGGTAGCGTAACGACGAACGTCGCGCCCCGGCCTTCGCCTAGGCTCTTCGCCGAGATAGTGCCGCCGTGTAGATCGACGAGCTGCTTGGAGATGGCCAACCCCAGCCCGAGCCCGCCGTACTCCCGATGCGTCGAGCTGTCCTTTTGCGAAAAGCGCTCGAAGACATGGGGCAGAAAGTCGGGCGCGATGCCGATGCCGGTGTCCGTGATGCTTAGCTCGATGTGCGAGTTTACGCGCTGGAGCACAACGTGGATCTTGCCACCCTTGGGGGTGAACTTGACCGCGTTGCTGAGCAGGTTCCAGAACACCTGCTGGAGTCGCGCAGGATCCCCAGACACGATTATTACGCTCTTCGGGTCGAGAATGCTCTCGAGGCGCACGCCCTTGGTTTGCGCGCTCGGCTCGATGGAGTCGAGCACGCCCCGCACCACGTCTAGGAGTGCAACCTGCTGCACGTCGAGCCGGAACCGCCCGGACATGATCCGCGAAAGATCGAGGAGATCGTCGATCAGCCTCACCTGGGCGCGGGCGTTGCGCTCGATGATTTCGATGCCGCGCGTGAATTCGCCGGCCTGCGCAGTCGGAATACGCAAAACCTGCGCCCACCCCATGATGGCATTGAGCGGCGTGCGCAGCTCGTGGGACAGGGTCGCGAGGAACTCGTCCTTCATGCGCGCGCTTCGCTGCGCGAGCATGCGGGCGTTGCGCTCGGCCTCGAGCATCGCATCTCGCTCGGCGCCGCTTGCCTCAAGCGCCTCGGTGCGCTTTCGCTCGGTGAGGTCGCGTGTGAGCTTGGCGAAGCCGCGCAACCGGCCAGTTTCATCGCGCAGCGCAGTGATCGTGACATGGGCCCAGAACTTGGAGCCATCTTTGCGTAGCCGCCAGCCCTCGTCGACGAAGCGGCCTTCGGCTGCGGCGACGCGCAACTCGTGCTCCGGCCAGCCGCTTTCGACAGCATCTTTCGGGGCAAAGACGCTGAAGTGCCGGCCGATGATCTCTTCGGCGCGATAGCCCATGATGCGCTCGGCGCCGCTGTTCCACGTTTCGACCGCGCCGTTCGGGCCGAGCATGAAGACTGCGTAGTCGGAGACACCGTCTACGAGCAAGCGAAATCGCTCTTCGCTCTGCCGCAGCCGCTCGTCGTGCTCGCGCCGCTCCGTGAGATTCCGAGTGACTTTGGCATATCCCACCAGCGCGCCGGATTTGTCGCGCAGCGCCGTGATCACGACATTGGCCCAGAAACGTGAGCCGTCCTTCCTCACCCGCCAGCCTTCGTCCTCGAAGCGCCCGTCCTCCGCCGCCTTGCGGAGTTCGTAGGCAGGGAAGTCCTTAGAGGCTTCCGGTGGGTAAAACGTACTGAAGTGGCGGCCGATTATGTCTTCCGGCGCATAGCCCTTGATCAGCTGCGCCCCTGCGTTCCAAGTACGCACGTAGCCCTGCGGGTCGAGCATGAAGATGGCGTAATCCTTCACGCTCTCGACGAGCAGGCGAAACAGCTCGTCGGATTCGGCTTGGTTCGGGTCTGGATTGGCCAAAGCGGAAAGAGCTAGCAAGAGAGGTGCCGGCGCCGCAAAGGTTCGAATGATGGGGCGCGCTACGGGTAATAGCTATCGCGGCGTCTACCTGGATGAACCGCTACGGCGGAAACCGAAGTCCGCTGCTGGCCGTACATGGACGCCCCCGGTTTGCCAAGCTCTCAGTCGTTGAAGGCATGAAGGCGAGTGCACCCGTACATCCGGACTTTGGTGCGGTCCGATGACCGCTGTCCCTGATGGGATTCGCTGGTCGGGGCCACAAACGTTAGCGCGCACTCGAGGTGCTACGGCCAAAGCGGGCTTTACCGACCACGGTCTTACCTGTCATGCCATCACGTCGTGATTGCCTGACGGGGCGCCCCAGCCGCTCGGCGGAGCTTCTTCGATGGCCGTGCAGCTGTGGTCGAGTAGGCGCGGCCGAAATACTGCACGTTGGCCGGTTCTCGCGGCCGTGCTTGGCGCGCAAGTGGTGGTAGGGGGCTACGCATACCGGCGAGTATACTGTACGGATGTACAGCATAGCCGGTCCGCACTTGTCGCTTCGGGAAATGGCGTCCCGCCGCTGGCGGCGCAGCCGGCGCGGCGGGCGCCTTTTCCCCTCGCCCAGTAATACGAGGGGAAAGGTACCGTTGCGGCTAGACGGTCCGAATGCGCTCAACGCCCTGAGGCCACGAAGGAAAAACCTCCCGCGGGTCGTGACCTGGTACGGCACATGAGGTCCCAACCTGTAACGCTTGCGGACATGCAAAGGCCCAAGGGCAAGGGCTCCGTCCGGGTCAATCTCTCGGTACCTGCCGAGATCGACGCAGTGCTTGCCGGACTCGCCGAAAGAACCGCGGCGAGCAAAGCGAGCTTCGTGATGCAGGCGCTGCAGCAGTATCTTCCGGTGCTCAGGCGCACGCTAGCCGAGCATGACGAGGTGAAAGCCTACGTCGATCGCAAGTACCGAGAGATCACGAAA
>JAFAGU010000249.1 GCA_019237595.1 Betaproteobacteria bacterium
GCTCCAGTGGCTGAGCGGCGCGGCCGAGTCAGCCATCCGCGATCTCGGGGTTCGGATTGAGGACGCGCGCCTCGTAAGTCGTGCGCGGCCGCGTGTTCAGCTCGGCGAGGAGCGCGTAGTCTAGAGGCGAGCGCTTCGCGCGGCTCACGGCGCTTTCCGGGTCGGCGAGGTCGCCGAACACGATCGCGCCGGCCGGGCAGGCCGCCTGGCAGGCGGTGACCACCTCGCCGTCGCGGATGCGCCGCCCTTCCTTTTCCGCCTCGATCCGCGCCCGCGTGATGCGCTGCACGCAGAAAGTGCATTTCTCCATCACGCCGCGCATGCGCACCGTGACTTCCGGGTTTCTCTGCGCCTTCAGTGTCTCGTCGTCGGGCGAATACTTCAGGAAGTTGAAGCGCCTCACCTTGTACGGGCAGTTCTGCGAGCAGAAGCGCGTGCCGACGCAGCGGTTGTAGACCTGGAGGTTGAGGCCCTCGCTATCGTGCACCGGCGCGCCGACCGGGCAGACGTACTCGCAAGGCGCGTTCTCGCAGTGCATGCACGGCACCGGCTGGAACACGGTGCGCGAGGAGCGCTCCCGCTCTTCGTGGTAGCGGTCGACGCGGATCCAGTGCATGTGCCGGCCGCGCATCACCTCCTCCTTGCCCACCGTGGGGATGTTGTTCTCCGCCTGGCAGGCGATGGTGCAGGCGTTGCATCCGACGCACGCGTTGAGGCTCACGCTCATCGTCCAGCGATAGCTCTCATACGGCCACGCCGGATACAGCGAGGCGTGCCGTTCCTCCGGGAAAGCCCGTGCTTCCGGCGAGAGGCCCGCGAGCACGACGCTCCGAGCAAGGTCGCGTCCCTCCATGCGGTCGTGGTGCTGTGTCCTGGCGAGGGCATGCCGGCGGCCGCTCTTGGAAACGGCGACGCCCTCGAGCGACCATGGATTCGAGGCGTTGCGAAGGCGATTCGCGTCGCAGCCCACACCGTTCCCCACCGAACCCGCGCGCGAGCGGCCGTAGCCGAGGGAAAGCGTGAGGCTTCGCTCCGGATGGCCCGGGACCACGCACGCGGGTGCTGCGACTTCTTGCCCGCCGGAGGCTATCTTCAGCACCTCGCCGTCCGTGATGCCCAGTTCCATGGCGGAAGCCGGCGCAATGAGCGCGGCGTTATCCCACGTGAGCTTGGAGTGCGAACGCGGGAGCTCCTGAAGCCACGCGTTGTTGGCGAAAGAGCCGTCCAGCACGCTTTCATCGGGCACGAACCGCAGGGTCCAGGACGCGGGCGGTTGAGCTTGCCGCGCCGGAGGAACGTCCTTGAGGGAAGGAGTCATGGCCGCAAACGCTGTATTGGCGACGAGGCCCGAACGAAGCGCGTCTTCCCAGTCGATCGCCTTCCACGTTTCCTTCACGATCTCGTAGCCGCGCCGCGGCTGCCCTGCGAGCGCTGCGAGGAGCTCGTGGGGCGAAGTGCCGCCGTAGAGTGGCGCGATGAGCGGCTGCACGATGCAGGCGCTACCGTCGTAGGCGCGGGCGTCGCTCCAATGCTCGAGGAAGTGAGTCGACGGAAGGTGCCAGGTGCATCGATGGGAGGTTTCGTCGTCGTAAAGCGAAAGATGGACGGAGAACGGCACTCGGCCGAGCGCCTCGGAAAATCGGGCACCGGCCGGCGCGTCGTAGGCGGGATTGCCGCCGAGAATGACGAGCAGTGCGACCTCGCCCTTGCGCATCGCTTCGGCAAGCCCCGTGATCGATGCCGCGCGGGTCTCGTGGGCCGGCTCGACGGGCTCGATAAGCGATACGGGCGCGTTCAGGCTCCGGTTCAGCTTGTGGACGAGCGCGTGAGCCCACGGCGAGAGCGACTCTCCGGCGAGGATGAGTCCGGCGTTCTTCCGGAGATCGTTCCAGATCGCTTGCCGGTTTCGGTCGCCTCCGGGGTTGGTTGCCAATTCGGCGAGCCAGCGCTCGATCTCGGCGACCGGCATCGCGTAGCGGTGATCGGCCATCGCGCCGGCGAGCG
>JAFAGU010000295.1 GCA_019237595.1 Betaproteobacteria bacterium
GAGGCCCGAAAAATCCTTCTTGTAGTGGCGGATCGTGAAGAGATCGAGCAATCCCTGGGTGGGATGCGCGTGGCGCCCGTCCCCGGCGTTGATGACGTGCTCGTGCGGCTTGACGTGCCGCGCGATCAGGAACGGCGCGCCGGAGGCGCCGTGGCGCACCACGAAGATGTCCGCCTGCATGGCGGAGAGGTTGGCGACGGTATCGAGGAGCGTCTCGCCCTTCGTCTGGGAGGACGCGCCGATGTTCAGGTTGATCACGTCGGCGGAAAGCCGCTTCGCCGCAATCTCGAAGGTGGTGCGCGTGCGGGTCGAGGGCTCGAAGAAGAGATTGAAGACGCTCTTCCCGCGCAGGATCGGCACCTTTTTCACCTCGCGCTCGGTGATGCCGACGAACGACTCGGCGGTGTCGAGGATGCGCACGAGCACGTCGCGCGGCAGCCCCTCGATGGAGAGCAGGTGCTGGAGCTCTCCGTTCTCGTTGAGCTGCGGGTTACGCTGCATCTTCGGGCTCGAGCACGAGGAAGAGCCGCCCATCCTCGGCCCGCTTCAGGCGCAGGCGCCTGCCGGCCGGCACCTGCAGCGAAGCGCCGCAGTGCTGGGCGCAGATCGGCAGCTGGCGGCCGCCGCGGTCGGCGAGCACCACGAGCGAGATGCTCGCCGGCCTGCCGTAATCGAAGAGCTCGTTCATCGCGGCGCGCACCGTGCGCCCGGTGTAGAGGACGTCGTCGACGAGGAGGAGCTCGCTGCCATTCACCTCGAACGGGATCTTGGTGCGCTTCGGGTCGTGCTTGAGACCGCGGGCGGCGTAGTCGTCGCGGTAGAAGGCGATGTCCATGAGGCCGAGCGGCGTCCTGATGCCAAGCAGCGCATGCAGCCTCTCGGCAAGCCACGCGCCGCCGGTGTAGAGGCCGATCATGGCCGTCTTCGCGCCCACGGCGGGCTTGAGCTCCTCCGCGAGCTTGCGGCAGAGCGTCTCGGCGTCAGGCAGCGCCATGCTCACGGAAGTATTGCTCCAGGATGAGCTGCGCGGCCACGGAATCCACCGCTTTCTTTTTCATGCCGCGCAGCCTCGCTTCCGCCTCCACCGACGTAAAGCGCTCGTCGACGAGCGCCACCGGGACGCGGTAGCGGCCCTCGAGCTGGCGCGCGAAGCGCTCGACCCGCTTCGCGAGCGGATGCGCGCCCTGCTCGGCAACCGGGAGGCCCACGACCAGCCTTGCCGGGCGCCATTCCCGGATGATGGCTTCGATCTCGGAGAAGGATTGAACGGTGGCGAGCGGATGCGCGGATTTCATCTCCGCTTCTCCCACCGCAACGCCAATACGCTTGAGCCCGAAATCGAAGGCGAGAACGGTGCCCCTTTCAGGCATGCCCCGCTTCATCCTGCAGGCGCGCGAAGTCGAGCCCGAGGAGCTGCATCGCCGCCGGGAGCCGCTCCTCGGCCGGCGTGTCGAAGAGGATCCCGTCCTTCGCCTCTACGGTGAGCCACGCGTTCTGCGAGAGCTCGTGCTCGAGCTGGCCGGGCGACCAGCCAGCGTAGCCCAGCGTCACGAGGAGCCTCGCCGGCCCTTCCCCGCGCCCGACCGCTTCCAGGATGTCCTTGGAGGTCGTGAGGCCGATCAGATCGCGCACGCGCAGCGTCGATTGCCAGCTTCCCGCGGGCTGGTGAAGGACGAAGCCGCGGTCGGTTTGCACGGGGCCGCCGAAGTAGACCGGCGCGTCCGCCACTCCGCCGCCTTGCAGGCTCATCGACAGGCGCTCGAAGAGCGCCTGCAGCGTCATGTCGATCGGACGATTGACGACCAGGCCGAGCGCGCCCTGGTCGTTGTGCTCGCAGATGTAGGTGAGGCTCTTTGCGAAGTACGGATCGGCCATGTTGGGCATGGCGATCAGGAAGTGATGCGTCAGATTGATCGAGGACATGCTTCCCGGGCGCAATTCTAGCCGTTTAGGGCTCGTTCCGCCCGGAAAGTTCAGATCTCAACCATCTCGAAGTCTTCCTTGCGGGCACCGCACTCGGGGCAGGTCCAGTTCATCGGCACGTCCTCCCAGCGCGTGCCCGCTGCGATGCCTTCGTCGGGGAGGCCCTTCTCCTCGTCGTAGATGAAGCCGCAGATGAGGCACATCCAGCTCTTGTATTGGACTTGGGTCTCGACCATGGCGTGGGAAGTAAAATCGCCCGCGATATTAGCGCAACGCAATGTCCTCCGGCCCTCTGCTCGTGCTCACGTTCGCGGCGTCCGACCCGACCGGCGGCGCCGGCATGCAGGCGGACGTGCTCACGATCGCGGCGCTCGGGTGCCATCCGCTGTCGGTGCTCACCGGCGTGACGGTGCAGGACACGAGCGGCGTGCGCGAGCTGCACGCGCTCGACGCCCGGCTCGTCGCCGCGCAGGCGTCCTGCGTGCTCGGCGAGTCGCGCGCGAGCGCCATCAAGGTAGGCGTCGTCGCTTCGGCGGCCAACGCCCGGGCGATCGCGGCGATTGCAAAGGAGCGCGACGGCGCGCCGCTCGTCCTCGACCCGGTCCTCGCTTCCGGCGGCGGCGACCGGCTCGCCGATGAGGCGACGCTCGCCGCGCTGCGTGAATCGCTCATTCCCCGCGCGATGCTCGTCACGCCGAATGGCGTGGAGGCGCGGCGGCTTACGGGCGAGAAGGACATCCCGCGCTGCGCCGCGCGCCTGATTGAAATGGGCGCACGCTATGCGCTCGTGACGGGCGGGCATGAAAACGGCGCGGAGGTCGTGAACCGCCTTTACGGGCGCGAAGGCCTGGTTCGCGAAGACGCATGGCCACGGCTTCCGCACGAATACCACGGGTCGGGTTGCACGCTCGCATCGGCGATCGCCTGCAGCCTCGCGCGGGGCGTCGCCATGGCCCAGGCGGTATATGAAGCGCAGAAATATGCCTGGCACGCCTTGGATGCGGCTTTCATGAGCGGACATGGGCAGCGGATTCCACAGCGGTTCCACGGCCGCGCGGACGGCCCGTCGTGAAGCTGCAGCGCAGGCTCCGCGGCCTTTACGCCATCACGCCCGACGCGGGCGACAGTGCGGCGCTCTTCGCCAAGGTGAGTGCCGCCCTGGAAGGCGGGATCGCGCTCCTTCAATACCGCCGAAAGACCACCGAGGCCGAAATGCGCCGCGTGGAGGCAATCGAGCTCGCTAAGCTCTGCCGTCAGCGAGGCGTGCCCTTCATCGTGAACGACGATGCGAGGCTTGCCGCAGAGGCGGGCGCCGACGGCGTTCACGTCGGGCGCGACGATGACAGCGTATCGGGCTGTCGTCGCACGCTGCCGGGGAAGATCGTCGGTGCGTCCTGCTACGACCGGATGGAGCTCGCCGAAGCCGCCGTGCGCCAAGGTGCCGACTACGTGGCCTTTGGCAGCGTGTTCGCCTCCCCCACCAAGCCCGCCGCGGTACGCGCGCCGCTGGAACTCCTGGCCCAAGCGCGCCGCCTTGGGGTCCCGGTCGCTGCGATCGGCGGCATCACCCTCGACAATGCCCCGCAAGCGATCGCGGCCGGGGCCGACCTTCTCGCCGTGCTCTCCGATCTCTTCGACGCCCCCGACATCGCGCAACGCGCGCGCCAGTACGTCAAACTATTCGCATGAAGAATGAAGAGCTCTTCGAGCGCGCCCAGCGCTCCATTCCCGCCGGGGTCAATTCGCCCGTGCGCGCGTTCCGCTCGGTGGGCGGCGTGCCGCCCTTCCTCGCTCGCGCCGAGGGCGCCTATGTCTGGGACGTCGAAGGCAAGCGCTACGTCGACTATGTGGGTTCCTGGGGTCCCATGCTGGCTGGGCACACGCATCCCGCGGTGGTCGCCGCCATAGCAGAGGCGGCTTCGCGCGCCATTTCATTCGGCGCGCCGACGCAGGCGGAGGTGGACCTCGCGGAGCTCATCTGCAAGCTCGTTCCCTCGGTGGAGCAAGTGCGGCTCGTGTCCTCAGGGACGGAAGCGACCATGACCGCGATCCGGCTCGCGCGCGGCTACACCGGCCGCGATGCGATCGTGAAGTTCGAGGGCTGCTATCACGGGCACGCCGATTCGCTGCTCGTCAAGGCCGGCTCCGGCGCCCTCACATTCGGAAATCCGAGCTCGGCCGGCGTGCCCGCCGATACCGCCTCGCATACCTTCGTGGCGGACTACAACGACTCCGCCCAGGTGAAGAAGCTTTTTGCGGAAAAGGGCGGCCGCATCGCGTGCGTGATCGTCGAGCCGGTAGCGGGCAATATGAATCTCGTGCTGCCGCAAAGGGGATTTCTCGAGACGCTTCGGGAGGAATGCACTCGCCACGGCGCGGTCCTGATTTTCGACGAGGTGATGACCGGCTTTCGTGTCGCCCTCGGCGGCGCGCAGGCGCGCTATGGCATCCGCCCGGACCTCACGACGCTCGGCAAGGTTATCGGCGGCGGGCTGCCCGTCGGCGCAGTCGGCGGCCGGCGCGAAATCATGGAGAAGCTCGCGCCGCTCGGGCCGGTGTACCAGGCCGGGACGCTCTCGGGAAACCCGGTGGCTGTTGCCGCGGGCCTCGCGACGCTGAAGCTCGTCGCGGAAAGCGGCTTCACGGAAAAACTCGAAAGCACCACGCGCGCTCTCGTCGATGGGCTCGCGCAAGAGGGCAAGAGAGCGGACGTCGCTTTTTCGGCGCAATGCGTCGGCAGCATGTTCGGCCTGTATTTCCGCGCCACGCCGCCGCAAAGCTTCGCCGAAGTCATGCAGTGCGACCGGGAACGATTCAATCGCTTTTTCCACGCCATGCTGGAGCAAGGAATTTATCTCGCGCCCTCGGCGTACGAGGCGGGCTTCGTTTCGGCGGCGCACGGCAAGAAGGAGGTCGATGCAACGCTCGCCGCTGCGCGCGTTGCGTTTGCAACAGTCTCGTAGCATCGCTGGTACAAACTTTGCGTTCGTTTCGACGTCTAAAGAACGCATGCACCAAAAACCGCCCATTACGGAGCTCGCCCGCCTCGACCGGCCGGCGCTCGAGCGTCACTTCCTGGCGCTCGACGCGGAGGACCGCAGGCTGCGCTTCGGCATCCCGCTCGGCGATCACGCAGTGCGCAGCTATGTCACGCGCATCGACTTCGAGCGCGACGCCGTCTTCGGGGTATTCGGCGACGATCTCGGGTTGGTGGGAGCGGCGCACCTTGCGCGAGGCGACGGTCATGCCGAGCTCGGCGTTTCCGTTCTCCCGGGCCATCGTGGCCGCGGCCTGGGTGCGGCGCTCCTCGGCCGTGCGCACCTGCGCGCCCGCAATTGGGGCGTGCAATCCCTGTTCATGCACTGCCTGACGGAAAACGGCACGATGATGCGCCTTGCCCGCAAACAGGGCATGGAGATCATCGCCGAGCAGGGCGAGGCGGAGGCTTGGCTGAAGCTCCCGCCGCCGGACGCGGGCAGCTACTTCGGCGAAGTGTTCGCGCAGCGCGTCGCGCTCTTCGACGCGGCGCTCAAGGGCCAGCTCGCTTCGGCGCGCCGCCTCGCCGAGGCGCTCACACGAGAAACAACGTAGCGAGCCCCAGGAAAATGAAGAAGCCGCCGGAGTCCGTGCAGGCCGTAATCAGCACGGACGACCCGACGGCAGGGTCCTTTCCGAAGCGCGCGCGCAGCCATGGGATGGCGACGCCCATCAACGCCGCGAGCAGCAGGTTGAGCAGCATGGCGAGCGCCATGACGCCCGCGAGCGCGATGTTCGCGTAGAGGGCGTACGTAATCGCTCCCAGGAGCGTTCCCCACACTACGCCGTTGACGAGCGCGAGGCCGAGCTCTTTTGCGAAGAGCTTCTTCCACGAGCTCTGGATCTGGCCAAGCGCAAGCGCGCGCACGATCATGGTGATCGTCTGGTTTCCCGAGTTGCCGCCGATCCCGGCCACGATCGGCATTAGCGCCGCGAGGGCGACCAGGCGCGCGATCGAGCCCTCGAAGGCGCCGATGACGCGCGAGGCGATGAACGCCGTGACGAGATTGACGGCGAGCCAGGACCAGCGGTTCTTGAAGCTGTCGAGTACCGGAGCGAAGATGTCCTCCTCCTGGGCAAGGCCTGCCTCGGCGAGCTGCGAGTCGGCGCTCTTGCGGCGGATGTAGTCGACGACCGCGTCCACCGTGAGCCGGCCGATGAGGCGGTCCGCTGCGTCGACCACCGGGGCCGAGACGAGGTCGTAGCGCTCGAACGCGCTCGAGGCGTCCTCGGCCTTGTCCTCGGGATAGAACTTCACGCTTTCGGGCACCATCACCGCGCTCACGGAAATGTGCAGGTCCGTGACGATGAGACGCGCGAGCGGCAGCGCGCCCTTGAGCCCCTGCTCGCGATCGATGACGAAGAGCTGGTCGGTATGGTCCGGCAGCTCATCGAGGCGGCGGAGCTCCCGCGTCGCGGCTTCGAGCGTGACGTCGTCTCGCACCGCGACGTGGTCGAAGTCCATGAGCGCGCCGACCGTTCCCTCGGGATAGGAAAGCGCCGCGCGGAGGCGCTCGCGCTCCTGCGCGGGAAGCGACTGCACGACCTCCTCGATCACCCCCTCGGGGAGGTCGGGCGCGATATCGGCGATCTCGTCGGCTTCGAGCGTCTCCGCGGCCGCGACGAGCTCGCGCGAGTCCATGGTCGCGATGAGCGACTCGCGGACCGCGTCCGAAACCTCGAGCAGGATCTCGCCGTCGCGGTCGGCCTTGACGAGATTCCACGCTTGGAGCCGCTCCTCGAGTGGCAGCGCCTCGAGGATGTAGGCGATGTCGGCCGGATGCAGGCGGTCGAGCCGCGCGTGCAGCTCGGTCAGGTGCTGCTTGTGCACCAGCTGCTCGACGAGCCCGTGCTTGGGCATGTCCTGGCGATGCACGAGGTCCTCGACGACCTTCTGCCGGCGCAGCAGTTGCTGGACCTCGCGAAGGTTGCGCTGCAGCTCGTCGGTTTCGAGGCGGGCCTGGACCGTGTCTTCCACGCCCGGAAGGGTATCAATACCTCACGGGATCTGCGCCGACTTCATCCGGGCGAGGATCGTCTCGACGCGGCCCGCGATATATGGGGTGAGTCGTACCTTCTCGTAGCGCCGCGGGCTCGGCAGAATGACTGCGAGGAACGCCGCCTGCTCGGGGCCGAGGGAAGCGGCGCTCACGCCGAAGTGGTAGCGCGCCGCGGCTTGAGCGCCGAAGACGCCCTCGCCCCATTCCGCGACATTGAGGTAGAGCTCGAGGATCCTGCGCTTGGACATCACGTGCTCGAGCATCCACGTGATCACGGCCTCCTCGCCCTTGCGGACCCATGAGCGCTCCGGCGAGAGGAAGAGATTCTTCGCAAGCTGCTGGCTGATCGTCGAGGCCCCCGCGACCACCCGCCCCTGCTTCTCGTTTTTTGCCATGGCCTTCTGGATCGCCTCCCAGTCGAAGCCCTCGTGGTCGAGGAAGCGCGCGTCCTCGGCGGCAACCACGGCGCGCTTGAGATGCACCGAGATGCGCTCGTACGGGACCCATTCGTAGCGCAGCACGGCGCCGGGATTGCGCTCGCGCAGGACGGAGAGCCGCCGCTCCATGAACGCGGTGCTGGAGGGATTAAAGGCGTTCAGGTAAAGGACGTGCGCGAGATACCATGCCTGGACCGCGAAGACGATCATCACGAGGGCACCCACGCCGTAGCAGAACGCCTTCCATAGGACGACGAGGAGGCGCACGCCTTTCCTAGGCGCTCGCGCGGAGCGCTTCAAGGACAGGTGCGGTGCGAGGACGTACCGCGCGCCAAAGGTAGAAGGATTCGGCTGCCTGCTCCACGAGCATTCCCAGCCCGTCGCTTGCGCGCACGCCGCTGGTGCGGGCGGCGACGAGGAACGGCGTTGCGCGGCCATAGACCATGTCGTATGCGAGCCCTGCCCGCTCGAGCACCCCGGATGGAAGCGCCGGGGCCTCTCCCCGCAGGCCCGCCGAAGTGGCGTTCACGATGAGATCGAACCGCCGGCCGGCAAGCTCGCCAAATGCCCTGCCTTCGCAGTCGAACCGCTTTGCGAGCTCGCTCGCCTTAGAGGCCGTGCGGTTGGCGATGGTCAGCGTGGCGGGTCCCGCCTCGAGGAGCGCTTCTGCGACGCCCTGGGCAGCGCCGCCGGCGCCGACGAGGAGGATCACGCGTCCGCGAAGCGGGAAAGCGAGGTTCTGGTCGAGATCGCGGACGAGGCCGACGCCGTCGGTCGTATCACCCACAACCTCTTCGCCGAAGACGAGCGTGTTCACCGCCTGCGCTCGCTTTGCCCGGGCGCTGACCCGCGTGGCATAGGCGAACGCTTCGCCCTTGAAAGGCAAGGTGACGTTCAAGCCGCGGCCGCCCGAAGCGCGGAAGGCTCGGACGGCGGCGACGAACCCGTCCGGCGGAGCTTCGATTCGCCCATAGTCGATGTCCTCGCCGCACTGCCGGGCAAAGGCCGCATGGATCCACGGCGACTTGGAGTGGGCCACCGGATGGCCGATGACCGCGTACCGGTCGGTCATGCCGCGTCACTCAGTCCAGATCTTGTCGCCCTGGCCGAAGAACCACGTTCGCGTGATGACGAGGAGATCCGTATCGCGGGCAATGTCGGGGGGAAAGACGGCGAAGGGGCTCGCCATGCGCACGATCTTGAAGGCCGCGGCATCCAGGATCTTGAGGCCGGAGGAACGGTCGAGCTCGATCGAATCCACGCTGCCGTCGGGCCGGACCGTCACCGTGAGCCGCAGGCTCCCATACGCTTTTCCCCGCGCCTCCGCCGGATAGTTGAGCGTGCCGATGCGCTCGACCTTCGTGCGCCAGTCCTCTTCGTATTGGGCAAAGCGGTATTCCGCGGCGTTCGCGCCAATGAACTTCTTGCGCGGGCGCTTCTGGTACTCCTGGATCTGCTTGTCGATCTGCGCCTGCAGCCGGATCGCGGCAAGGGCGAGGTCGGCAAGGTCGCGGCCATTCTGTTCCTGCGTGGGCGTTTCCGAGGGCGCCTGCTTCGGCGGTTCGGAGGCAACGCGGCTGCGCACTTCGCGCGCCTGCGCGAGCAAGCGGCGCTGCTGCGCTTCGAGCTGCTGGACGCGACGCTGCGCCTCGGCAAGATCCCGGCCCGGATTTCGCGGCTCGACGACCGGGAGCGGCGTCTTCGCGCGACGGTTATCGTCGACGTTGCCGCCTCGATCGAGATTCGACTGGGCGAGCGTATCGGCCTTGCGTGGCCGCTCCTTGGTCTTCGCGTTGACGAGAACCACTTCCAAGGGTGCGCTTTCTGACTTCCAGCGCAGCGCGTCCGGGAGATTGAAGTGCACGGCGAGCAGCACGGCGTGCAGGAAGATCGACGTCCCCACCGCCATGGCGAGCACCCGGTCGCGCTCCATGCCGGCCAGCCACTCCCCTGCCCCGACCATTCTTAGACTTGGTCTCACTTTCCGCCCACAACCCTTTCATCTTCTGGGCTTTTGGCGGATTCTACGCTGGCGGGGCGGTCTCCGGTGCCTCTTGAGGGAGGGGTGCGGTTCCCAGAGTGCCTCGGTACGCGCAGGAAACGGTCCGCTCGAGAAGATCCAGGGCGCCGATCTGGAGATCCACGCGCGTTCCCGGAGCGAGTTCCGGAAGGGATGGGACGCGCGTGACCAGGGGAATGTTTTCAAAGCGGACGAGGTTTTCGCGTAGCACGACGGCGGTGGCGTTCTTGGCCGCTTCCTGCTGCAACCAGCGAAGGCACCAATAGTCTTCCATTACCCTTTGATGCTCGTCGTAGCGAGCGTAGGTCACTTCGAATGCCCGCATCGCCGCCAGCAGGGATTCGGAAGTCCGTCCGAAGGGCGGCCGCTTGCCCGAAAGCGCCGAAACGAGCTGCCACTGGTTCAGCAAGTCGACGTAGCGGCGCAAAGGCGAGCTCATCCAGGCATAGGAGGCAACGCCCAGGCCTTCGTGGGGCTCCGGGTGGACGCTCATCCTCACTTTGCCGGTGGTCTGGACGCGGTAGATCGCCGCGACGTCGCGTTCGGCGAGGAGCTCGCCCCAGGTGCTGTTGGCAAGGATCATGAGCTCGGCGACGAGCTTGTCGAGCGGCGAGCCCCGCGGGCGCCGTACGATGCGCACGCGCCCGCTCTCCACATAGAAGGAGTAGTCCACCGCCGACCCGGCGCTCGGCTTGCCGCGGCGCGCCTCGAGCGCCTCCGAAAATCGCCAGAGCACCCGCAGGTCCTCTTCATGCGCAAGCCCGCAAGTCGCTCCTTCCTCGAAGGCCGCGTTGAGCGGCTCGTAGGCAGCATGGCGCAGGTTGGCGGCAATCCTGACCTGCTCGATGCGCGAATGGCGCCCTTTCACGGCGCCTTCAGCGTCGATGTCGACGTAAAGCGAGATCGCGGGCCGCTCCGTTCCTGCATCGAGCGAATACCTCGCCACGACATCGTCGGGAAGCATGGTGTATTTCAACCCCGGCATGTACGCCGTGGAGAGCCGCTCGCGGGCGATCGCGTCGAGCGCCGAGCCGGGCGCAATACCCAGGGCGGGCGCGGCGATGTGCACGCCTATCCGCCAGCCGCCCTCCCGCGGTTGCAGCGAAAAAGCATCGTCGATCTCGGTCGTGCCGGCATCATCCAGGCTGAATGCCTCGGCCTCGCCGCGAGGCAGCTCCACCGCCGGCTCCGGTATATCGTGCGGCGGAAAGGCCGTGCCGCCCGGAAAGAACTCGTGCAGGAAGCGCTGCAGGTGGTACTCGTGCGCGTCGGGTACGAGACCGCAGCGCTCGAGCAGGCGAACAGGCGCCAGGCCAGTGCTCGCGCAGGCGCGCTCGAGCGCTTTCGTCTCGGGTTTCGAGCGATCCGGCGCATACAGAAGCTCGCCGGCAAGCTCCGCCACCTCGCGCGGGCACTCGAAGCGCTCGAGCGCGCGCGCCCAATCCTCGATCTGCGCCTGAACGCGTTTTTTCTTTTCCACAGCCGCGAGCGCGAGCTTCAGGGTGTCTGCCGGAGCCGCCTGGAACCGCCCTCGGCCCCGACGGTAGAAGTAGACCGGAGCCGAATGCAGCTTCATGAGCACACCAGCAGCCTCGACGGGCGAGGGATCGCGGCCTACGTACTCGCGCGCGAGGTCGCCGAAGCCGAATTCAGCCGTGCCGCTGCACTGCCAAAGAAAATCGGCGTCGAGGCTTTCGGCAAAGCGCTCCGCTTCCTCGAGCAGCTGGCCGGCCGATGGATGCTCGAACTCGAGCAGCACGCTCGCGCTCTTGACCTTGCTGCGCTTGCCATGGGGCGCCTCGACCTGGAGGCTCGCCGGCGCGCGGCTGAGGATCGAAGCCGCCTTGAGCGTTCCCTCCTCCTCGTAAAGGATGTGCATCGCTCAAGCCTGCAGGCCGGCAAAGCGCACGATGCGAGAGAGGTGCTCGGCGAAGCTCTGGAGGCTGTGGTCCCCGCCCGGAATGACGACTTGCTCGGCGCCAGCATAGCGGTCGAGCGCGCGCCGGTAGTCGAGCACCTCGTCACCGGTTTCGACTAGGAGAAGGTAGCGGCGCGGGTCGATGGTTCCCATGTAGAGCTGCCGCCATCCTTCGAGGTGGTCGGGCGCGAGCACGTAAGGCTCGCCCGTGTGCAGGTTCCTCTGCGGCCCGAGGTATGCCTTCAGCCCGACGTGCGGATCGATCGCCGGATTGATGAGCACCGCCCGTGAACCGTGGCGCTCGGCTAGGTAGGTCGCGTAGAAGCCGCCGAGCGAGGACCCGACCCAGCAGATCCTCGAAGGGGGCGTACCCTTGATCGAGGCCTCGGCGAGTTCGATTGCTCGCGCCGCCTCAGGTGGCAGCGCCGGGCAGTGGTAGAGACGCCCAATCCCGAGGGAGTTCATATAGTCCCCAAGCACCTTCGCCTTGTGGGAAAGGGGCGAGGAATTGAACCCGTGCAGGTAGACCAGCATGGTCGCGTTAGCCGCCGGCTGCGAGACTTTGCAGCAGCTTGCCGTGAAGGCCGCCGAACCCGCCATTCGACATGACCAGCACATGGTCGCCGCGACGCGCTTCCTGCCGAATCGCGCGGACAAGCGCCTCAAGGTCAGTCTCGAAGCTCGCGCGTTCTCCAAGGGCGGAGAGTGCTGCCTGCGCATCCCATCCGAGCCCATTCGTGTACACGAACACTCGGTCAGCGGCGGTCAGGCTCGCTGCGAGCGCATCCTTCAGGGCGCCCCGTTTCATCGTATTTGAGCGCGGCTCCAGCACGGCGACGATTCTCTGCGACCCGATGGCACGTCTGAGGCCCTCGAGCGTCGTGCGGATTGCGGTCGGATGGTGAGCGAAATCATCGTATACAGCGACGCCGGCGATCTCGCCCCGCAGCTCCATCCTTCTTCGAACGCCTTTGAACCGGCTTAGCGCCTCGGCCGCAACCGGCGCCTCGACCCCCACATGGCTTGCGGCCGCGATGGCAGCGAGCGCATTCGACCGGTTGTGCGCGCCCAGAAGCTGCCAGCGCACCTCCGCAACGGGCTTCCCCGCCCGGACGACCTCGAAAGCCCGATCCTCGCCAACGGCCGACCAGTCGTCCGAAACTCCAAAACGTTCGACGGGCGTCCAGAACCCGTTGGCAAGTACTCGCTTCAGTGCCTCATCGGAACCGTTAACGATCAATTTGCCGCGCCTCGGTACCGTTCGCACGAAGTGGTGGAATTGACGCTCGATAGCTGCAAGATCTGGGAAGATGTCTGCATGATCGAACTCTAAATTATTGAGAATCGCGGTAGAAGTTCGGTAGTGCAGGAACTTCGAGCGCTTGTCGAAAAATGCGGTGTCGTACTCGTCGGCCTCGACCACGAAATACCGAGAATCGGTCAATCGGGCCGACACGCCAAAGTCCACCGGTACGCCGCCAATTAGGAAGGAAGGCGACTGCCCTCCCTGCTCCAGGATCCACGCGAGCATCGACGTGACGCTGGTCTTGCCGTGCGTTCCGGCCACGCTTAGCACGTGGCGACCCTGGAGAAGCGAGTCCGCGAGCCATTGCGGCCCGGAGGTGTACCGGTCGCCGGCATCCAGGATCGCCTCCATGAGAGGGTTTCCGCGACTTACGACGTTGCCCACCACCCAGAGATCCGGCTTCAGGGCGAGCTGGTCCTCTCCGTAGCCCTGGATGAGCTCGATGCCAAGCGCCTCGAGCTGCTCGCTCATGGGCGGATAGACGTTCGCATCGCAGCCGGTGACGCGGAACCCGGCCGACTTGGCGAGCGCTGCGAGCCCGCCCATGAAGGTGCCGCAGATGCCGAGGATGTGAAGATGGCCCCGCATGAGCGACGGAATTCTATGCGAGCGCTACGCTATGATCTTCGCCGCGCCCCATGAAACGCACGAGCACTCGCCAGGGGGCGATGCGCCTGCGCATCGCGGCCGCCGCGGCGCGCATCATGGCGCAAGACGGCGTGGACGATTTCGGCACTGCCAAGCGTCGCGCCGCCCGCGAGCTCGGCGCACCGGAAACCCAGGCGCTTCCGAGCAATGAAGAGGTCGAGGCAGAGCTGGCTGCCTATCGGGCGCTTTACCAGGCCGAAGAGCATCCGCAGCGGCTGCAGGAGCTGCGGAAAGCCGCGGTCGCCGTCATGCGCCTCTTGGAAGTCTTCCATCCGTATCTGACTGGACCCGTCCTGGCCGGCACGGCCGGTCCCTTCGCCAGCATCGACCTGCAGCTCTTCCCGGCCAGCGTGAAAGACCTGGAAATCTTTCTCCTTGCCCAAGGCATTCCCTTTACGACGAGAGAAGTGCACCGGTTCGTTGGTGCCGCGCACCGCAATGTGAGTGTGTTCTCACTTACGTTTAAGGGGCTGCCGGTTGAGGTGGAAGCCCACGACCCCAGGGATGAACGGAGTCAAATCAAGACCTCCTTCGGAGGCCGGCCCGCGCCGAAAGCCAACCCGGAACAGGTAGCCATGTTGCTGCTATCTCCGTCGAATTAGTACTTAAAAATCGGTAACGAGCCGGTTCCGGCCGGGCCGGTCCGGCGGCCGGTGACGCGAGACTCGACTGACCCAAGGACGCTGCGGTGTAGACTCGCGGCCTTCTGCGCCGAAAATGCCGAAACTCCGTAAAACTCGCCGCGAACAGCGCCCGGTTCTGGTTGTCCATGGTCCTAACCTGAACCTGCTGGGGACGCGCCAGCCCGCCGTGTACGGCAGGGAAACGCTCGCCGAGATCGACCGGCGGCTGAAAGCTACGGGCGCAGGGCTGGGGCTGTCCGTCGAATCCTTCCAAAGCAACGTGGAAGGGGAGCTCGTGAACCGCATCCAAAGCGCCCGGACACAAGGGGTGAAATTCATCATCATCAACCCGGCGGCCTATACGCACACGAGCGTGGCGCTTCGGGACGCGCTCGCTGCGGTCGAAATCCCCTTCATCGAGGTGCACCTGTCCAACATCCACGCACGGGAGTCCTTCCGGCGCCATTCGTACTTCTCCGAACTGGCCGTTGGCGTGATCTGCGGACTGGGCAGCCGCGGCTACGAGTTCGCGCTCTCGTTCGCGGCGAACCGCCTCGCCAAGACACCCGGACGCTAGGCCCGGAGGCTCCATGGACTTGCGCAAGCTCAAGAAGCTCATCGATCTGGTCCAGGAATCGGGCATCGCGGAGCTCGAAATCACCGAAGGCGAGGAGAAGGTAAAGATCGTGAAGGGCGGGGCCGTGGAGGTCAGCGCGCCGCCCGCGGCTTCCAATCCGCCGCCCCGTGCAGCGCCGGCCGCAACGGTGCCGGCGGTACCGGCCCAGGGCGCAGCCGAGCCGCCTCCCGCTCAAGAGGGCCACGTCGTCAAGGCGCCGATGGTGGGGACGTTCTACCGCTCTCCGTCACCCGATGCCAAGGCGTTCGTCGAGGTGGGCCAGGCCATCAAGGAGGGCCAGACGATCTGCATCATCGAGGCGATGAAGCTCATGAACGAGATCGAGTCCGATGCCGGCGGGGTAGTGAAGGCGATACTCGTCGAGAACGGCCAGCCCGTGGAGTACGGCCAGCCGCTATTCATCATCGGCTGAGATGTTCGAGAAGATCCTGATCGCGAACCGGGGCGAGATCGCGCTGCGCATCCAGCGCGCCTGCCGGGAGCTCGGCATTCGCACGGTCGTCGTGCATTCCGAGGCCGACACGGAAGCGAAGTACGTCAAGCTCGCCGACGAGTCCGTGTGCATCGGCCCCGCGCCGGCGTCGTCGAGCTACCTGAACATCCCGGCCATCATCAGCGCCGCCGAGGTGACCGACGCCGAGGCCATCCATCCAGGATACGGCTTCCTCGCGGAAAACGCCGATTTTGCGGAGAAGGTGGAACGCTCAGGCTTCGTGTTCATCGGTCCCCACCCGGAAAACATCCGCCTCATGGGAGACAAGGTGAGCGCCAAGAAGGCGATGATCAAGGCGGGCGTGCCCACCGTTCCCGGCTCGGAGGATTCGCTGCCCGACGATCCGAAGGAGATCGTCAAGATCGCTCGGAAAGTCGGCTATCCGGTGATCATCAAGGCGGCCGGCGGCGGGGGAGGGCGCGGCATGCGCGTCGTCCATACGGAGGCGGCGCTGTTGAACGCGGTGAACATGACGCGCAGCGAGGCCCAGGCGGCGTTCGGGACGGGCGTCGTGTACCTCGAGAAATACCTGGAAAACCCGCGCCACATCGAATTCCAGGTGCTCGCCGATGGCCAGAAGAACGCCGTTCACCTCTTCGAGCGCGACTGCTCGCTCCAGCGCCGCCACCAGAAGATCCTCGAGGAGGCGACGGCGCCGGACCTTCCGGCGAAGCTTCGCGACAAGATCGGCGAGCGCTGCGTGGACGCGTGCCGCAAGATCGGCTACCGGGGCGCCGGCACGTTCGAATTCCTCTATGAGGAGGGGGAGTTCTACTTCATCGAGATGAACACCCGCATCCAAGTCGAGCATCCGGTCACGGAGATGATCACCGGGGTGGACCTCGTGCAGGAGCAGATCCACGTCGCGAGCGGCGAGAAGCTGCGCGTGCGGCAGAAGGACCTCGAGCCGCGCGGGCACGCCATCGAGTGCCGCATCAATGCGGAGGATCCCTACCGCTTTACGCCTTCTCCCGGGAAGATCACTTCATACCATCCACCGGGCGGGCCCGGCGTGCGCGTCGATTCCCATGTCTACCAGGGCTACAGCGTCCCGCCGCATTACGACTCGATGGTGGGTAAGGTCATCACCTACGGTGCGACCCGCGAGCAGGCGATCGCGCGAATGCGCATCGCCCTGTCGGAAATGGTCGTGGAGGGCATCCAGACGAACATCCCGCTGCACCGCGAGCTGCTCGACGATACGCGGTTCCTGCGCGGCGGCGTCTCGATCCACTATCTCGAGCAAAAGCTCGCGGAGGACAGCAAGAAGAAGTAATGCCCTGGCTCTCGCTCACCTTCGAACTGGAGGCGGCGGCTGCCGAGGCCCTCTCTGACTCGCTTCTCGCCGAGGGAGCGTCTTCGGCGCACATCGAGCCTTGTGGAAACGACTTGTCGAAGATGCAGGCGCTCTTGCCTATCGATGCGCCCGCCGACGACGTAGTGCGTTCCGCACTGCGCATGGCCGGATTGCCGGACGTTCGCTACACCTGCTCGCGCGTCGAGGACGCCGACTGGGTCCGGCAAAGCCAGGCGCAATTTTCGCCGGCTGTGGTCGGGCGGCTATGGATCGGGCCGACCTGGTGCGAGGCGCCGCACGACGATGCCATCCTCGTCCGCCTGGACCCGGGGCTCGCCTTCGGCACAGGCAGTCATCCGAGCACGCGGCTTGCCCTGCGCTTCGTCGACCGCTTCATGTGCGGCGGCGAAGATGTGCTCGACTACGGCTGCGGGTCCGGAATCCTAGCGATTGCCGCAGCAAAGCTCGGAGCGGCCCGAGTCGACGCGGTGGATCTGGATCCGCAAGCGCTCGCCACGACGACGGAAAATGCGTCGGTAAATGCCGTCGCCGTGCGCACTTTCCTTCCCGCGGAGCATCGGCCCTTCCGCTACGATCTTGTCGTGGCCAACATCCTCGCCCAGCCGCTGATCGTCCTGGCGCCGCTCCTGGGCAAATGCGTGCGGCGCGGCGGAAGAATCGGACTCTCGGGCATCCTGCAGGAGCAGGCATGCGAAGTCGCGCGCGCCTATGAGCCCGATTTCGCCTGCACCATCGGGGCCGCGGAAGAAGGCTGGGCGCTCGTCGAAGGCGAACGCAGGTGAGCCTCGTCACGCGCTGCCAGGTCTGCGCCACCGCCTTTCGCGTCCAGCGCGCGCAACTCGCGGCGCGCGGCGGAAAGGTGCGCTGCGGAAAGTGCGGCGCGATCTTCGATGGCGTCGCGGGGCTCGTGGACGAGGGCGCCGCGCCGTTGCGCCTCGAGCCTTCGCCTCAGCTCGGCTTGTTCGATCCAACGCGCCGCGGCCAGGCGGCCGAGACGCAGCCTGCAGGAGAGAGCGACGTTCCCGAATTTCTGCTCGAAGAGCCGACGAATCGCCGCGTAGCATGGCTCTGGACCCTTGCGGCGCTCGCCGCCGCGGCCGCGCTCCTCGCCCAGGTGGGATATCGCTATCGCGCCGAGATTGCCGTGCTGGCCCCCGCCACGCGCGGAGCGCTCGAGGCCGCATGCACCGTGGCTCGCTGCCGCGTTCCGCTGCCGCGAAGACCCGAGCTCATGAGCATCGATGCCTCCGACCTGCAGACTGACGCCCGCGCGGACAACCTGATCGTGCTTAACGCGCTCCTTCGCAACCGGGCGCCGTTCCCCCAGGAATATCCGGCGCTCGAGCTCACGCTCACGGACGATGCGGAGAAGCCCGTGCTGCGTCGCGTGCTTCTGCCCTCGCAATATCTCGACCGCGTGCGCTCCAACGCCGCCGCGCAGGGCATCCCGCCGGGCTCGGAAGTCGTGCTGCGCGTCAATCTCGATCCGGGGGGCGTGCGGGCGACCGGCTACCGACTCTACCTCTTCTTCCCCCAATGACCGCTAAATCCTCCCCCTCCGGCGGCATCCTCGTCACAGGCTCGATCGCCTACGACACGATCATGGTGTTCCCCGACCGCTTCCGCAATCACCTGCTCGCGGACCAGCTCCATATCCTCAACGTATGCTTCCTCACGCCCGAGATGCGGCGCGAATACGGCGGCACGGCGGGGAACATTGCGTACAACCTGCGCTTGCTCGGCGAGGCGCCGCTCGTCATGGCTACCGTCGGCGAGGACATCGGCCCCTATCTCGCGCGCTTGCGCTCGCTGGGGATCGACGCGTCGCTGTTGCGTCAAGTGGCCGGGGAATTCACCGCGCAGGCGTTCATCACCACCGACCTCGACGACAACCAGATCACCGCCTTCCATCCCGGCGCGATGAACCGCTCCCATGAGAACCGGATCGAGCGCTCGATCGGCGCGGGGCTCGCGATCATCGGCCCGGACGGGAAAGAGGGCATGATGGCGCACGCCCGCCAATGCTCGGAGCTCGGCGTGCCGTTCGTCTTCGATCCGGGCCAGGGACTTCCGATGTTCTCCGGCGAAGAGCT
>JAFAGU010000221.1 GCA_019237595.1 Betaproteobacteria bacterium
GTCGAAGCTCACCCAGCGGAACTCGTGGTGCTCGGGCCGGCCGAGCGCGGTGGAGATGGGGAGCTCGATGTCGTGCTCCTCGGTCTCGGCGAGGTAGTAGCGCGCGACCTTGTTGTTGGCGTAGGGAAGCGTCTCGCGGAATTCGTCCCCGAACGGATAGTCGACGTCCGTGAGCCCGGTCTCTTCCTTCACCTCGCGCTTGGCGGCGGAGAGCATGTCCTCGCCCGACTCGACGAGCCCCTTCGGGAAATCCCAGTTGTTGTAGGCGCGCAGCACGAGCAGGCGGACGCCGCGCGGCGTGCGCCGGAAGACGACGGCACCGGAGGCGCGGATGGGCTTCTTATCTTCCTTCATTCGCACGCGAACTCCACCGCGTCGTCGGTGCCGACCTTCGGCTGGCCGCAGGCGATCCAGCCGCGCTTCCTCAGGATGAGCTCCTCGCGCCGTAGCGAGATCTCCGCTTCGCCCTCGATCGTCACGTAGGTGCCGTTCGTGCTGTGGTCCTTGACGACGAACTTGTCCAGCCGCCGCTCGATCGTGCAGTGCCGGCGCGAAGCCATGTGGTCGGCGATCGCGAGGCCGCAGTCCTGGTCGCGGCCGATGACGATCGCATCGGCGTCGCGCCGCAGCGGCAGCTCGCGGCCCTTGTAGGCGAGCTTGAGCGTCGCGGCCTTCGCGCGCGGGCGCGGGCCGGAAAGGATCACGGTCGCGTTCTCGTCCGCCTTCCACACGAGCTCGCAGAGCTCGATCTCCTCGGTCTTCCCCTTCACCTTGACGCCGTAGAGCTCGCGCGCCATGACGCGCAGGTCGGGCGCGAGGCCCGCCGCGGTGGCGCGCGTGAGGAGGACCTGGCCGCCGACCGCCTGGCCCGCGAGCCGCGCCGCCAGGTTCACCGTGTCGCCGAAGATGTCGTTCTCCTTCTGCAGCACCGGCCCGCCGTGCACGCCGATGCGGAGCTGGAGCTTGGTGCCCGCGACATCCGGGAGGTTCTCGACCGCCATGTGCATTTCGATCGCCGCGCGCGCCGCCGCATCCGCCGCGCTGAACACCGACAGGATCTCGTCGCCGATCGTCTTGACCACGCGCCCGCCCGCGGTCTCGGTAGCCCGGCGCATGAGGTCGATGCAGCCGCGGATGGTGCGGTGCCCGACCGTGTCGCCCTGCGTGGCGTAGAGGCGCGTGCTGCCGGTGACGTCGGCGAACATCACCGCGGCGAAGCGCGATCGCAGCGTGGCCGCGGCATGCTCGGAGCTCATGCGCCGATTGTAGGAGAATTGAGGCGGAGTTCTTCCAGGTGAAAACCCAGGTCGCGATCATCGGCGCCGGCCCCGCGGGCCTGCTCCTCGGGCAGCTCCTGCACCGCGCGGGAATCGACGCGGTGATCGTGGAGCAGCGCTCGGCCGCCTACGTGCAGGCCCGCATCCGCGCGGGCCTCCTCGAGCAGGGCACGGCAGACCTCCTCGACCAGGCCGGCGTCGGAAAGCGCCTGCGCGCCGAGGGGCTCGTGCATACCGGCCTCGAGCTCGCGTGGAGCGGGCGGCGCCACCGCATCGACCTCACGAAGCTCACCGGCCGCAGCGTCATCATCTACGGCCAGACCGAGGTGACGAAGGACCTGATGGAAGCGCGCGCGGCCGCGGGCGCGAAGACGTTCTACGAGGCGGACGGCGTGCGGGTCTTGCAGTTCAATTCTTCTTCCCCTTCCGTAGAGTTTCAAATCGGCGGCAAAAAGCTGGCGATCGAAGCGGATTTCATCGCCGGCTGCGACGGCTTCCACGGCGTGTGCCGGGCGAGCGTGCCCGCGGAGGCGATCCGGGTGTACGAGCGGCTGTATCCCTTCGGCTGGCTCGGCATCCTCGCCGACACGCCGCCGGTGTCGGAGGAGCTCATCTACCTGAGCCATGAGCGCGGCTTCGCGCTCTGCACCATGCGCAGCCGCACCCGGAGCCGCCACTACCTCCAGTGCCCGTCCTCCGAGCAGGTCGAGGACTGGCCCGACGAGCGCTTCTGGGCCGAGCTCAGGCGCCGCCTGGATGCCGAGACGGCGGCGAAGCTCGTCACCGGCCCCTCGATCGAGAAGAGCATCGCGCCGCTCCGCAGCTTCGTCTGCGAGCCGATGCGCTTCGGGCGGCTTTTCCTTGCGGGCGATGCCGCGCACATCGTGCCGCCCACCGGCGCCAAGGGATTGAACCTCGCCGCGAGCGATGTCCGCTTCCTCGCCGAGGCCTTCGACGCGTACTACCGGAAGAAGGACGAGAGCGGCCTCGACGCCTATTCCGCCCGGGCGCTCGCGCGCGTGTGGAAGGCCGAGCGCTTCTCGTGGTGGATGACGAAGCTCATGCACCTCTTCCCCGAGGAAGGCGAATTCGGCCGCAAGATGCAGCTCGCCGAGCTCGACTACCTCATGGGCTCGGCGGCCGCGCAAACCGCCTTCGCCGAGAACTACACTGGACTGCCTTACTAGCGCTTGCCGTTCTCGGGGCGGCAGGCGGCAATTTCGGCGTCGGTCATCACGGGCTTGATCACGCACGCCGCCGCGACGGCGACGGTCTTTTCGCGCGGCGCGGGCCGCACGGCGGCCTCGCGCGCTTCGTTCCGCCGCTGGATCTCCGCTCGGACCTTCGCGAACATCGAGGCGTCGTTCGCCACCTCGGCGGCGGACGCCAGGTCGGCCGCGCGCGCGGCGTTGTACATGAGGAACGAGGCGAGGAGTCCCGCGACGACGGCGAGGAAGATGCGGCCGGTGAGTTCCATGGCGATGCTCCCTGGGTTGCGTTGCCCCCTGCGGCCAAGTCTCGGGTCGGCCG
>JAFAGU010000365.1 GCA_019237595.1 Betaproteobacteria bacterium
GCTCGCCATGGCCCTCGAGCCGCGGCAGCGCCACCTTGGGGACCTTGGTCCCGGAAAGCGAGGTCGTATTGAGCGCGGTACGGACTTCCTTGCCGCGCACCTTCACGACTTGCTCGTCGCCGGAATAGGACTCGACCGTCTTTGGCCAGGAATCGACGAGCAGTCGGCACTCGTCATCGAGCTTTTTCGCCTTCAGCAGCGCATCGATCTCAGGCACCTCCTTGCCGACCATCGCCTTCGCCGCGGCAAGCTGCTGGCGCTCGCGAGCGATCTTCGCCTGCCCGTCGGCGAACGCGTGGTAGCCGCGCACGCACTCGGCGATCTCGGCGAGATAGCGCTGCCGGCGAGGCGGGACCACTACGTGGATGCCGGAGGACGCCTTGGCGGCGGGGCTGGCGAGCCGATGCGGGCGGAGCTTGAGCCCTTTCTGCCCGAGCTTTTCGGCCAAGGCGAAGTAAAGCGCCGTGACGCCGTCGTCGTTGAACCGGGCGGCGATGGTGCCGAAGACCGGCATCTCCTCGGGCCGCACGCCGAAGCGCTCCTGGTTCCGCTGCACCTGCTTCCGGACGTCGCGGAGCGCGTCGTCGGCGCCACGGCGGTCGAACTTGTTGATGGCGACGAAATCCGCGAAGTCGAGCATGTCGATTTTCTCGAGCTGGCTCGCCGCGCCGAATTCCGGCGTCATGACGTAGAGCGACGCATCGACGAGCGGCACGATGGCGGCGTCGCCCTGCCCGATGCCGGCTGTTTCCACCATTACCAGCTCATAGCCGTGCGCCTTGCAGGCCGCGATGGCGTCGCCGATCGCAGCCGAGAGCTCGCTCCCGGCTTCGCGCGTGGCGAGGGAGCGCATGAAGACCTGTCCGCCGTGGATGGCGTTCATGCGGATGCGATCGCCGAGCAGCGCCCCGCCGGTCTTGCGCCGCGTGGGATCGACGGAGAGGATCGCGATCCTCAGAGCGTCGCCCTGGTCGAGCCTGAAGCGGCGCACGAGCTCGTCGGTGAGCGAGCTCTTTCCCGCGCCCCCCGTGCCCGTGATGCCGAGGACGGGAGCCGGGCTGGATTTCGCTTTTTCGATGATGGCACTCTTGTCCTGGAGAACACCCAGTTCGAGCGCCGTGATGGTTTGCGCGAGCGTCTTCGGAATCTCTTGCGAAGGATCGAAGTCGCACTTCGCCAGCATGTCGTTGATCATTCCCTGCAGACCCATGCGTTGGCCGTCCTCGGGCGAATAGATCTTCGCCACGCCGCAGGCCTCGAGCTCCTGAATTTCCGCCGGGACGATCACGCCGCCCCCGCCGCCGAAGACCTTGATCTGCGCGCCGCCGCGCTCGCGCAGCAGGTCGACCATGTACTTGAAGTACTCGATATGGCCGCCCTGGTAGGAGGACACCGCTACGCCCTGCACGTCTTCCTGGAGCGCCGCCGTCACGACCTCCTCGACCGACCGGTTGTGGCCGAGGTGGATTACCTCGGCCCCCGAGGCCTGGAGGATCCGCCGCATGATGTTGATCGACGCGTCGTGCCCGTCGAAGAGGCTCGCGGCAGTGACGAAGCGGATCTTGTGCTTCGCCTTGTAGACGAGCTTGCCGGAGTCGGAGAGGTCGGTCATGTCGGCCGTCCAGCCTAGTTGACGTTTACGTTAACGTCAACTAGGGCGCGGATCGGCTAGTCCTTGTAGGAGGGGTCGCGCGCATCCACGAGGCGCACCATGGCGGCGAAGACGTCGTTGCACGTGCGCTTCTCCCCGGGCCCCGACTCTCGCACGGTCTGTTCGAAGACTTCCGACCGGATCGGGTACAGCGCCCCGGCGGCGCTCGAGGCGATCTGGACGTCGCAGGCTCTCTGGAGCGTCCACAGCGTCATGAACGCTTCCGCGACACTCGGGCCCCAGGAAAGCAGGCCGTGGTTGCGCAGGATTACCGCCGGCCGGTCACCGATATCTCGGACCAGCCGTTCGCACTCCTCCAGGTTCGTCGTGATGCCCTCGAAATCGTGGTACGCGACTTTTCCATGCAGCTGTGCGGCATAGAAATTGGTGGGCGAGAGCCCTTCCTTCAGGCAGGCCACCGCGAGTCCGGTCGTCGTGTGGGTGTGCATCACGCAATGCGCATTTTCGATCGCGCCGTGCAGCGCCGAATGGATGACGAAGCCCGCTTTGTTGATCGGCCATGGCGTGTCGCGCAGCGGATTGCCGTCGATGTCGATCAGCACGAGGTTGGAGGCCTTGACCTCCCGGTAGTGCAGCGTGAACGGATTGATGAGAAAGCGCTTCTCCGGGCCGGGCACGCGCAGCGTGATGTGGTTGAAGATCATCTCGGTCCAGCCGAGCATGTCGAAGATGCGATAGCAGGCGGCGAGCTCCACCCGTGCCGCCCGCTCCGCTTCGGTCATGGGCACTTCGCGCTGCGCGCGGACTGCCTGCTGCATGTAGATCGTCATCGCTCCACCTCGTGTGCACCAGTTTAACCGCGCGCTTAGCCGCGCATGCGCTTGCCGAAATCGCGCAGCACCTCGCGCGCGCAGTTGTGGCCGGGCGCGCCGGTCACCCCGCCCCCGGGGTGGGCACCGGAGCCGCAGAGGTAGAGGCCCTTCCAGGCGCCCCGATAGGCCGCCTGGCCGAGGAGCGGCCGCGCGGACCAGAGCTGGTCGAGCGAAAGTGCGCCATGAAAGATGTCGCCCGCGGTCAGGCCGAAGCGCTCCTCCAGGTCCGCCGGCGAGAGCGCGCTCTGCGCGACGACGCTCTGCCGGAAGCCCGGAGCATGCGACTCGACCACGTCGAAGATGCGGCCGATGGCCTCTTCCTTGCGCTCCGCCCAGTCGACGGCGGGATCGAAGTGCTGACAGAAGAGGCTCGCCACGTGAGCCCCCTTGGGGGCGAGCGTGTCGTCCAGCACGCTCGAGATGACCATCTCCACGATCGGCTCGCGGGCCATCCCGCCCGCCCGCGCGTCGAGGTACGCGCGGTCCATGTAGGCGAGCGAAGGCGCGATGATGATGCCGGCGCCGTGATGCGGTCCGTCTTCTGGCAGGGAAGAGAAACGCGGAAGGCGCGACAGCGCAACGTTCATCCGGAAAGTGGCCGAGCCGCACTTGTACTGCTCGATCCTCGTCCGAAGCGCCGGCTCGACGAGCGCAGGATCGGCAAGCTTGAGGTACAGCAGCTTCGGATTCACGTTTGCGACGATCGCCCGGCCTGCGATCTCCTCGCCGCTCTCGAGGATGACGCTATTGCTCGCAATCGTCTTGACGGAGGCCTGGCACGAAATCTCCACGCCGCGCTGCCGTGCTTCCGCCGCCATCGCCTGCGTGATGGCGCCCATGCCGCCGATTGCGTGCCCCCAGGCGCCACGCTTGCCGTTCACCTCGCCGAAGACGTGGTGCAGAAGCACGTACGCCGTGTTCGGATGACAGGGGCTCGCATAGTTGCCTACCACCGCATCGAAACCGTATGCGGCCTTGATCGGCTCAGATTCGAACCAGCGGTCGAGCAAGTCCGCCGCGGAGCGCGTGAAGAAGGCGAGGAGATCGCGCTTGCTTTCCATGTCGACGTTCGCCAGCGCCTTGCCCGCCTTCCACGCGCGCACGAGATCCAGGATGCCTCCGCCGACATTCGGCGGTGTTTTCAGGATCAATTCCCTCAGGAAACCCGCGGCGCGCTCGAGCGCAGCCCAATAGGCGGGGAGCCTCTCGGCATCGCGCCTGGAAAAACGCGCGACCTCTCGCTGGGTGACGCCCTCCCCGACCCTCAGGTACCCGTCGCGCAGAGGCAGAAAATTGGCAAGCGGCCGCTCGACGATTCGCAGGCCGTGCTCCGGGAGCCGCAGGTCCCGGATGATCTTGGGCTGGAGCAGGCTCACGGTGTACGCGGCTACCGAATTGCGGAAGCCCGGATGGAATTCCTCCGTCGCCGCCGCGCCACCGACCTGCGTGCGCCGCTCGAGCACGCGCACCTTGAGCCCCGCCTTGGCGAGATAGCAGGCGCAGACGAGCCCGTTGTGGCCGCCGCCGACGACGACGGCGTCGTACCTGGCGCCCGCCCGGCTCATCCCTCGATGCGCCGGCCGCCCTCCGGTTCGAAGTAGTGCGCGTTGGCAGCGTCGTAGCGGAACGAAAGGCGCTGCGCAGTCGGGACGAATGACGAAGGCAGCCTGGCCGCGATGCGGGCGGTTCCGCCGCCAGCCGAGGGGACGTGCCCATACACGAGCGTGTCGGCGCCGAGCGGCTCGACGAGGTCGACGTCGAGCGAAAGCATCGCCTGCCCCTCGGTGCAGGGCTCCAGGTGCTCCGGGCGGATGCCGAAGAGCACGGCGCGGCCGTTCCGCTGCTGGGGGATGAGGTTCATCGGCGGAGAGCCGATGAAGCTTGCCACGAAAGTGCTCGCCGGTCTTGCATAGACCTCGAGCGGCGCGCCGATCTGCTCGGCCCGGCCGGCGTTCATCACGATCATGCGGTGCGCGAGCGTCATCGCCTCCACCTGGTCGTGCGTCACATACAGGCTCGTCGTGCCCAGGCGGCGGTGGAGCGCCTGGAGCTCGGCGCGCATCTGCACGCGCAGCTTCGCGTCCAGGTTGGAAAGCGGCTCGTCGAAGAGGAAGGCGGCCGGCTCGCGCACGATCGCGCGGCCCATCGCAACGCGCTGGCGCTGCCCGCCGGAGAGCTCCCGCGGCCTTCTCTTCAGATAGGGCTTCAACTCGAGGATGGCCGCGGCGTTCTGCACGCGCGCCTCGATGTCGGCCTTGGAGAAACCCTTGATGCGGAGTCCGTACGACATGTTGTCGTACACCGTCATGTGCGGATAGAGCGCGTAATTCTGGAACACCATCGCGATATCGCGGTCCGTAGGCTCGAGCCGGTTCACTACGCGCTCGCCGATCACGATCTCGCCGGATGTGATGGTCTCCAGCCCCGCCACCATGCGAAGGAGCGTGGACTTGCCGCAGCCCGAAGGCCCGACGATGACCACGAACTCGCCGTCGGCGATGTCCATGGAGATGCCGTGGATCGCCTGCACGCCGCCGGCGTAGGTCTTCCTGACATCGCGCAGCGCGACCTTGGCCATTATTTCTCCGTCTCCACGAGGCCTTTCACGAACCACTTCTGCATGAGGAGCACCACGAGCGCCGGCGGCAGCATGGCGAGCATCGCGGTCGCCATGACGAGCTGCCATTCGTTCGCGGCGTCGCCCCCGACGATCATGCGCTTGATGCCGATCACCGTCGTGTACATGGATTCCTGGCTCGTCACGAGCAAGGGCCACAAGTACTGGTTCCAGCCATAGATGAACTGGATGACGAAGAGCGCCGCCATGCTCGTCTTCGACAGCGGCAGCACGACATCCCAGAAGAAACGCATCGGGCGCGCGCCGTCGATGCGCGCGGCCTCTGCAATCTCGTCCGGGATCGTGAGGAAGAACTGGCGGAAGAGGAACGTCGCCGTGGCCGACGCGATGAGCGGCAGCGTGAGGCCCGCATACGTGTCGATCAGGTGGAGTTCCGCCGCGACCTGGTAGGTGGGCAGGATGCGCACTTCCACCGGCAGCAT
>JAFAGU010000382.1 GCA_019237595.1 Betaproteobacteria bacterium
CATTACGCGCCCGCGAATCCGCGCCGCAATTGGCGCCGCGTTGACTCTCGGTACCTGTCCAACGCCGATCCCCTACTCGCGAGATTCGGACAACGTCGAACGCGAGATCGAATCGATGTAGGCGAGCTTTCTCGTTGCCACTCGCAAGATGACGAGTTCGCGAATTTGAACGTCTACTATGGGTGCGTCGAATGGCTGTGCTCCGAGAATGGCGATTGCGGTTCTGATGTTCCGAGCGCGCGCGCCACGAGTCGGCCCATAACGGGCGCACCACCGGCGGATCAAGAGTCCGTCGCTCTCTGTATCTCTATCTTCTTGATTGATGTTGACTTTGGCTCGCTAATGGCCGCGGAAAGACTATTACCCAAGAGGGAGAGAAATAATTACCGACGCGGAGGGCCGATCGGCCGAAACCCATGTAGATTGGCTCCCCGACCAGGGCTCGAACCTGGGACCTGCGGATTAACAGTCCGTCGCTCTACCAACTGAGCTATCGGGGAATCGAGAGGAGCGCGGGATTTTACCTCATCTCACCGTGACGACGGGCTTGATGCCCAGCGATTCGCGGAGCTTCTCCGCGGCGGTGCTCGCCTCGGCGCGCGAGGTGAAGGGCCCGACGATCACCCGGTAGAGCTTGTCGCGCAGGACGCTCGAGGCGGTGAGTCCGAGGCCGGCGAGCTGAGGCTGGATCTTGTCGCGGAAGCTCTCGGCGTTGGCGCTCGATCCGAAGGCGCCGAGCTGCAGCGTGATGCCCGAGGGCTCGGGGCGCGCTTCCAGCGTCGCCGGCGCGTCTGCGGCCTCGCCGAAGACGATGCTTTCCACCTCGGCGGTCGCGACGCCCGACTGCGCGAAGCCGAGCTTGTAGGCGGCGGCGTACGAGACATCCATGACGCGGCCGGAGTGGAACGGCCCGCGGTCGTTGATGCGCACGACGACGCTGCGCCCGTTCTCGAGGTTCGTGACCTTCGCGTAGCTCGGGATGGGAAGCGTCGGGTGCGCGGCGGTCATGGCGTACATGTCGTACACCTCGCCGCTCCAGGTCCTCTGGCCGTGGAACTTGCGCCCGTACCACGACACCGTGCCTTGGCGGCGGTATTCCACGAGCGCCCGGTAGGGCACGTATTCGCGCCCGAACACGGTGTAGGGCTCGTTGGCGCGCGCGTTCAGCGGCTCGACGCGCGGACGCGCATCCGCCAGCGTGTCGAGATTCACCGGAACAGGGCCGTCGGGCGCATCGTCGCTGTAGAAGCCGCCCGGCTTGCGCATGATTTGCGAAAGCGGAATGGGATCCGGTTTCGGCGGCGGCGCCGCACGCTCGGCGGCGCAGCCGCAAAGGAAGGCCGAGAGCACGAGCCAGGCGGGCTTGTTGCGCATCGTCGTTTCCGGCTATTGTAGTTGCGGATGAAAAAATCCTGGCTGCTCCGCTCGGGGGTGATCCTGCTCACCGCCTGCGTCCTCGCGGCCGTCCTCCTTGTCGCGCCTTTCTTCATCCCGCTCGAGCGGTTCGTCCCCAGGCTGGCGTCGCTCGCATCGGAGAAGCTCGGCCAGCCGGTCTCGATCTCGAGCCTGCGGCTGCAGCTCCTGCCCACGCCCAGGGCGGTGGCGGGCGGCATCGAGATCGGCAAGCGCAAGGAAGTCGCCATCGGCGAGCTCGAGATCGTGCCGGCCCTGGCGCCGCTTTTCCGCGGCGACGTGGTCGTGCGCCTCGTCGAGGCGAGGGACGTGCACCTCAAGGAAGCGGCGCTCGCGATTCCCGACAAGCTGCCCAAGGGCGGCGGCGGAGACGGCGTGCGCGTCGAGCGCCTGCGGCTCGCGAGAGTGAAGCTCGAGCACCGCTCGATCAGGATGCCGGAGTTCGACCTCGAGGCGGAGCTCGCGCCGGACCTCTCCGTCGAGCTCGCGCGCCTGCAGACGACCGATGGGGCGCTGCAGGTCACTCTCGATCCGCAGGCCGGCGGCTCCTCGGCGGTCGAGATCCATGCGAAGCAGTGGACCCTCCCGGCCGGCCCACCGGTGCGCTTCGACGCGCTCTCCGCCGAAGGATCCCTGAAAGGAGAGGCGATCGACCTGCGCAAGATCGAGGGCCGGCTCTACGGCGGCACGCTTTCCGGGACGGCGCGCGCCGACTGGTCGCGGCTATGGCAGGTCTCGGGAAATTCCTCGGTCGACGGCGTCGACGTAGTACCGGTGCAGAAGCTCCTCGGCAAGAAGCCGCAGATCTCCGGGCGCCTGAAGTCGCATGCGAGCTTTTCGGCGCGCGCGCGCACGCCGGACGCGCTCGTCGACGCACTGGTGCTCGACGGTCCGTTCGAGGTCCTCGGCGGCGCCTACCAGGGCTACGACCTCTCGAAGATCGGCCTGAAGAAGCTCGAGGCGGGCGGGTCCACGCGCTTCGACGAGCTGAAGGGCAAGGTCGCCGTCCGCGGCGGGGAGATCAAGGTGACCGAGCTCTGCGTGCGCTCCCCGGCGCTCGTGGCCGGCGGCAACGTCACGGTCTCGGCCGAAGACAAGCTCTCGGGAAAGCTCGATCTCTCGATCGCGAAGACGGCGGGGTTCGTCGGCTTTCCGGTGGCCCTGGGCGGGACGACGAGCGATCCGTCGTTCATGCCGACGAAGGGCTACCTGATCGGCGCCGCGGTGGGCACGGTTCTCCTGCCTGGGATCGGCACCTCGATCGGCTCGTCCGTCGGGACGCGCATCGAGGGCAAGTCCGACTGCAAGTAGCGCGGAGCTACCTGATCACCGCGGCGATCGCGTCGGCGACGTAGTCGATGTTGCCCGAATTGAGCGCCGCGATGCACACGCGGCCGGTGTCGATGGAGTAGATCGAGTATTCGTTCCGCAGGCGATGCACCTGCTCTCGCGTGAGGCCCGTATAGGAGAACATGCCCCGCTGTCGCAGGACGAAGCTCCAGTCGGCGCCGGGAACGCGAGCACGGATGCCTTCGACGAGCGCCTTGCGCATGGCCTTGATGCGCTCGCGCATGCCCGCGAGCTCGCGCTCCCAAAGCGCCCTCAGCTCAGGGTTGGCGAGGACGGAAGCGACCAGCTGGGCGCCGTGCGTGGGCGGGTTCGAATAGGTGGTGCGCACGATGCGCTTGAGCTGCGAGAGCGCGCGCTTCGCCTCCTCGTCGCCCTGCGTGACGAGGCTGAACGCGCCGACCCGCTCGCCATAGAGCGAGAAAGACTTGGAGAAGGAGCTCGAGAGGAAGACCGGCGTGGCGTCGCCCGAGAAGAGGCGCGCCGCGAGCGCGTCCGCATCCAGTCCGTCGCCGAAGCCCTGGTAGGCGAGGTCGAGGAAGGGAATCAGGCCCCGGCGCTTGACCGCTTCGAGCACGTCGCCCCAGTGCTCCGCTGGAATGTCCACGCCGGTGGGGTTGTGGCAGCACGCGTGCAGGACGACGATGGAGCCCGCGGGAATCCTCTCGAACGCGCCCAGCATGGCAGCGAAATCGAGCCCCTTCGTCTTCGCGTCATAGTAGGGGTAGGACGACACGGTGAAGCCTGCCGCCTCGAAGAGCTGCCGATGGTTCTCCCAGCTCGGATCGCTGATCCATACGCTTGCGGAAGGCGACAGCAGCTTGAGGAAATCGGCGCCGATCTTGAGCCCGCCCGTGCCGCCGAGCGCCTGCACCGTCACGACTCGCTTCTCCGCGAGCGCGTTGCAGTCTTTGCCGAAGACGAGTTCCTGCACCGCCTTGTCGTAGGCGGCGATCCCGTCGATCGGGAGATAGCCGCGTGGCGGAGCGGCCTTGAGACGATCCGCCTCGACACGCTTCACGCATTCCAGGAGCGGAATCTTCCCGTCGTCGCCGTAGTACACGCCGACGCCGAGGTTTACTTTCCTCGGGTTCTTGTCGGCGACGTACGCCTCGGTGACGCCGAGGATGGGATCGCTCGGCGCCATCGGCACCGAGGCGAGGAGGGAAGGGGCTTGGGGAGCGTTCATCGTGTTAGCATCGATCGTTTCGCAAGGCAATTCTACCGCGTGGCTGTAACGTTCCCGAACAGTCCCTTCCGCCTGGCGCAGGTCTTCGCGCCCTCGGGCGACCAGCCCGAGGCGATCGAGAAGCTCGTCGAAGGCGTGAACGACGGCCTCGCGTTCCAGACGCTCCTCGGCGTCACCGGCTCGGGCAAGACCTTCACGATGGCGAACGTCATCGCGCGGCTCGGCCGCCCGGCGCTCGTCCTCGCCCCGAACAAGACGCTCGCCGCGCAGCTCTACGCGGAGTTCAGGGAGTTCCTGCCCGAAAACGCGGTGGAGTACTTCGTCTCCTACTACGACTACTACCAGCCGGAAGCCTACGTGCCGGCGCGCGACCTCTATATCGAGAAGGACTCGTCGATCAACGACCACATCGAGCAGATGCGGCTCTCGGCGACGAAGTCGCTCATGGAGCGGCGCGACGTGGTGATCGTGGGCACCGTCTCGGCGATCTACGGGATCGGCGACCCTTCCGAATACCACGGCATGATCCTCCACGTGCGCGAGGGGGAGAAGCTCGGCCAGCGCGACATCCTCGCGCGCCTCGTGGCGATGCAGTACGAGCGAAGCGACCTGGATTTCCGGCGCGGCACGTTCCGCGTGCGCGGCGACGTGGTCGACGTCTTCCCCGCGGAGCACGCCGAGCATGCGGTGCGCATCTTCCTCGACGACGACTCGATCCAGAGGCTGGAGATCTTCGACCCGCTGACCGGCCGCTCGCTCCATCCCATGGCGCGCTTCACGGTCTATCCGTCCAGCCATTACGTGACGCCGCGCGAGACGACGCTGCGGGCGATCGAGGCCATCAAGGTCGAGCTCCGCGAGCGCATCGAGTTCTTCCAGAAGGCCGGCCGCCTGGTCGAGGCCCAACGCATCGAGCAGCGCACGCGCTTCGACCTCGAGATGCTCGCGGAGCTCGGGTTCTGCAAGGGCATCGAGAACTACTCGCGGCACCTTTCCGGGCGCAAGGCCGGCCAGCCGCCGCCGACCCTGATCGACTACCTGCCAACGGATGCGCTGATGTTCATCGACGAGAGCCATGTCACCATCCCGCAGCTGGGCGGCATGTACCGCGGCGACCGCTCGCGCAAGGAGAACCTCGTCGAGTACGGCTTCCGGCTGCCCTCGGCCCTCGACAACCGGCCGCTTCGCTTCGACGAGTTCGAGGCGGTCGTGCGACAGACCATTTTCGTGTCAGCGACACCTGCCGATTACGAGCGCGAGAAGTCCCGGGGCGCGATCATCGAGCAGGTCGTGCGGCCCACGGGGCTCGTCGACCCGCAGGTCATCGTGCGGCCCGCGTCCACGCAGGTCGACGACTTGCTTTCCGAGATCAGTCTCAGGACGAAGAAGAACGAGCGCGTGCTCGTCACCACGCTTACGAAGCGCATGGCCGAGGAGCTGACCGAGTACCTTGCCGAGCACGGCGTGAAGGTGCGCTACCTGCACTCGGAGGTGGAGACGGTGGAGCGGGTCGAGATCATCCGCGACCTGCGCCTGGGCGAGTTCGATGTTCTCGTCGGAATCAACCTGCTGCGCGAGGGGCTCGACCTGCCGGAGGTCTCGCTCGTGGCGATCCTCGATGCGGACAAGGAAGGGTTCCTGCGCTCCGAGCGCTCGCTCATCCAGACGATCGGGCGCGCAGCGCGCCACCTCAACGGCACGGCGATCCTCTACGCGGACCGCGAGACGGACTCGATCCGGCGCGCGATCGCCGAGACCGATCGCCGGCGCGCGAAGCAGCAGGCCTATAACGACGCGCACCGCATCACCCCCAAAGGCGTGATGAAGCGCATCAAGGACCTGATCGACGGCGTCTACGACGATGCCCAGGCCAAGGCAGCGCAGGAGGAAGCCCGCTACGAGGCCATGTCGGAGAAGCAGATCGCGCGCGAGATCAAGGCGCTCGAGAAGAAGATGCTCTCCCACGCGAAGAACCTGGAATTCGAGGAGGCCGCGAAGGTGCGCGACCAGCTCACCGAGCTGAAGAAGCGGGTCTTCGGCGTCGAGCTTGCCCCGGAATAGCCTCGTCCTCGCGGCCGCGCTCGCCGCCTCGCTCGCCGCGGGCGTCGCGGCGGCCGACGCCATCTCGGTGAGCGGCCTTCGCCACACCGTGGACAAGTCCTACCGCCGCATGATGGAAGGCGCGGCGCTCTTCGAGCGCCTGCATGCGCTCGCCCCCGAGGCTTCCCTGCGCTATCGACTGCTTCCGCGCAAGGCCGGGACGAGCCTGCGCGGCATCGAGCTCGCCGTCATCGGCGACAGCTTCGAGTTTCCGGTGGCCATCGCATCGGACGACACGTTCGCGCTCGAGCGCAATGACCAGGCAATGCGCGAGGACGCCTCCGTGCGGCCCAACCGGCGCGTCGATTCGATGACCTGGCGCGCCGACGTGCGCACGCCGGGGCTGCCGGCGGGCGTGCGCCGCCTCGGCGATCTTCGTCTCGAGTGCAAGGTCGGCATGCGAGCGGGACTCGTCTCGCACTATCCGTCGGTCATCGGCTGGCTCCTCGGGAGCTCGGGCGACGATCCCGCCGTGTGCGATTCGCCGGAGTCGCCATATCTCTTCTTCGCAGACCGGCCGATCTTCGGCGTGGTGCTCGAGAGTGCCGGGCGCAGGCAGGCGCTTTCGGTTCGCCGGCTCTACGCCGGCATCGCCGCCGGCGAGACCCCGAAGGAAGACCTGCCCTATTGCGACTGCGAGGCATTGCTCGACCGCGCCTACGAGCTGCCGCTCGGAGACGCGAGCTGGCCCGACGATGCGCGGGTCGAGCTGCAATACATGGATTCACCGGGCGGCGAGCCCGCCATGAAGGGCTGGTCCAAGCGTGCGGTGCACGAAGCGATCGGGACCGCCGGGCGCGTGATGCGCTTCGAAAGCGGCTACGAGGTCTGGGTCTATACCTTTGGCGATACGAAGGGTGGCCGCCCGGGAACGGAGCTCGTGCTGCTCTTCGATCGTTCAGGAACGCTTTCCGCCGATCGCCTGAGGCCTGCACGAGCGTGAGGGTGCTTTTCGTATGTACCGGGAATATCTGCCGTTCGCCGACCGCGGCGGGCGTGTTCGCGGACCTCGTCCGCCGCGCCGGCCTCGAGGACGCGATCCACGTGGAATCGGCCGGAACGCACGACTACCACGTCGGCGAGGCGCCCGATCCGCGCGCGCAGGAACATGCGCGGCGCCGAGGCTACGATCTCAGCGCTCTGCGCGCGCGGCGCGTGCGCAAGGCGGATTTCGCGGCGTTCGACGTGATCGTCGCCATGGATCGCGGGCACCTCGAGATCCTCGAGCATAACTGCCCGCCGCAGGAGCGCGGCAAGCTCCGCCTGCTCGTCAAGGGCCGCGACGTGCCAGACCCCTATTACGGCGGCCCGGAAGGCTTCGAGCACGTCCTCGACCTTGTCGAGGGCGGCTGCCTCGCGCTCCTCTCGGAGCTCAAGGACCGGATCACGGCCGGATAGCCTGCGAAGCGCGCTAGCGCT
>JAFAGU010000003.1 GCA_019237595.1 Betaproteobacteria bacterium
CGCGGCCGAAGGAAGAAAAAGCTCGCGATCGACGAGGCGGAAGCATCGATCGTGCGGCGCATCTACGAGATGTACCTCTGCGGCCATGAGGGCCGCACCATGGGCATCAAGGAGATCGCTAAGCACCTGAATGAGCGCGGAAGCCTCATGCGTGGCCGCCCTTGGCGCATCCAGAAGGTGCACGAGGTCCTATCGAGTCGCGCGTATCTCGGCGAGCACTACTTCAACGTCAAGGACTCCAAGACCCGGAAAAAGCGCCCGCCCTCGGAGTGGATCAAGGTCGATGCTCAACCCGTGATCGACCCGCAGACCTTCGAGCGCGTACGCCAGAGGCGCGAAGCCCGGGCACCGGCGACGACCCCGCCCCGGATCGTGTCCTCGCCCACTCTCCTCACCGGGCTTCTCAAGTGCGGCCATTGCGGCGCCGGCATGACCCTCACCGGCGGCAAAAGCGGCCGCTACAAGTACTACAAGTGCACGAGCCGCGTGAACAAGGGGAACGGCCAGTGCCCAAGCTGCAACATCCCGATGGGAAAGCTCGATGAGCTCGTGCTCTCGCGCCTGATCGAGCGCTGCTTCACCCCGGAGCGGCTGCAGATCATGCTCACGGAGGCGAGAAAGCTCCTTCGCGAGCGAAGGACAGTCGATCGGGACGCGCTCGGCAAGCTCCAGGCGGAGCTTAAGCGCGCCGAGGACCGCCTCGGTCGCCTCTACGACGCGCTCGAGTCTGGCGTCGTCACGCTCGACGACACCTTCCAGAAGCGTGCGCAGCAGGCAAAAGCCGCTCGGGAAGCGGTCCTCATCGAGATGGCTGGCCTGCGGCGCAGGCACGCGTTGCCGGTGGAGCGCATCCTCCCCAGCCACGTTGCGGCCTTCAGCAAAGCGATCCGCGCAAGGCTTCGCGATCGGGCCTCAGGCTTCGCCAAGGACTACCTGCGAGCCGTGGTCGACGAGATCCGTATCGAGGGGAATGCCGCGACAATCAGCGGCAGCTACGAGCGCCTGGTCGCGGCGGTAGCCAATAAAAAAGAGGACACCGGATCAGTGCCCTCTTTCATGCGTGATTGGCGCGCCCGGCAGGATTTGAACCCACGACCCCTTGGTTCGTAGCCAAGTACTCTATCCAACTGAGCTACGGGCGCGTGGCGAGGATTATAGCAAAATCGCTCCTTTCCTCGATGAAAAACCCGGGAGAAACAATGAGCTTCGTGCTTCAGGTGCAGATCCGGATCCAGCCCGAGAACGTCGATCGCTTCATGTCATTGCTCCTCGACAACGCCGCGAACGCGCGCAAGGAGCCGGGCTGCAAGACCTTCGACGTGCTCGTCGATCCGAAGGATCGCGCGAAGCTCATGCTCTACGAGGTGTACGCCGACGAGAAGGCGTTCGAGGCGCACCAGGCGACGGCGCACTTCAAGAAGTATCTCGCGGAGGCCGTGCCGCTGCTCGCGTCGCGCGAGCGCGCCTTCTGGCGGCGCGTGAACTAGACGCGCCTCGCCGCGCGTGCTAGCCGCCGTCGAGCAGCTTCTCGGCGTCGGCGACGGTTGCGGCCGTGTCGGCGCGCATGCCGTGCGTCTCCTGCAGCGTGCGGTTCCATTGCAGGTTCGTGATCGCCTGGCTGCCGACGACGCGCACGACGCGCTTGCATCCCGCCTTCGCGGAGGCGTCCTGCGCGCGGCGCAGCTGCTCGCTCGCCTTGTCGTCGCCAGGCTTGAGCTCGCTGATGTCGTTGATCACCGCCCAGCCCGGCTTGAGCTTCTTGATCTCGCCCAGGATCGTGTCGGCCACCTTCTTCGCATCGGCTTCCGTCATGGAGCCGGCGAGCTTCAGGTAAAGGCGGTTCTTCGCGGTGTTGGCGCGAATGTCGTACGTGAAAGCCATCGGGACCTCCTCCTCCGGCGCCCTCGCCCGCCTTTCACCCTTTCAGGACGGGGCGCAGGTCCTCAAGCTTATCGAAGAAGTGCCAGATGTACTCGCTCGTCCCGTCGATGCGATGCGGGTGGAGGTCGGCGAGCTTGGGGTCGTCGAGGTAGCTCTGGAGCGCCTCGCGCGATTCCCATTCGACGAGGATCATGACCTGCCGCGGCTCGATGCCGCGCACGCCGGCCTCGCGGAACTTGCCGAGCGCGACCACCTTGCCGCCGTGCGCGCGCACTTCCTGCGCCGAGCGCTTGGAGTACGCGAGGTACTCGTTCCGGTCCTTGACGTTGAAGAGGTTGAGCGCGTAGACGGGGTTGGTCATAGGAGGATCGCTCCGATCAGTCCGCCGCCGGCGAGGAGCCAGAGCGGGTTCAGCTTCTTGAAGGCGAGCATGCCGCCGCAGGCAAGCACGGCGATCAGCCACATCCGCCAGTCGGGCGTACTCCCGGGGGTGGCGAGTACGACGCCTCCCGCGGCGGTGAGACCGACGACGAGCGGCACCATCGCGCGCTGGATGACCGCGCGAAGCGGCGAGTCCTTGAATCGCTCCCACAGGCCGGAGACCCACCACGATACCGCGGCCGCGGGCCCGCACATCGAGAAGAGCGCGACGAGCGCGCCGGCGAGTCCCGCCACCTTCCAGCCGATGAGCGCCACGATCAGCACGTTGGGGCCGGGCGAAGCCTGGCCGACCGCGTAGAGCTGCACGAACTCGGGAGCCGTGACCCATGCCTGCTCCTCGACGACGATGCGCTGCACCTCGCCCATGACGGAGGGCAAGCCGCCCACGGAGATGAGCGACAGGATGCAGAAATAGAGGGCGAGATGGAGGAGCGTCATACGAGCTTGCGGTAGGAGAGCGCCATCGCGGCAAGCGCGCCGAGCGGCAGCACGTAGAAGAGGGAGATTCTCCCGACGGCGACCGCGAGCAGGCACGCGAGCGCGAGGACGAGCCCGGCCGGCTTCGAGGCGAGCGGGCGCGCGAGCTTGATCGCCGTGGCGAGGAAGAAGCCGGCGCCGGCGGCGCCCACGCCGGTCACGATCGCGCGCAGCACGTGCACGGACGAAAAGTGGACGTACACGGCGCCGAGCGCGAGCACCCAGACGAACGGAAGCGCAAAAAGGCCGAGGAAGGCGACGACGGAGCCCTTGAGCCCGAACCAGCGCTTGCCGAGGACGATCGACGCGTTGCCGATGTTCGGGCCGGGAAGGAACTGGCACAGGCCGATGGTCTGCGTGAAGTCCTCCTGCGTCATCCACCGGCGCTCCTCGACCATGACGCGATGCGCCCACGGCATCACGCCGCCGAAGGAGCGGGCGCCGATGGACAGGAAGCCCAGGAAAAGCTCGCGCAGCGATCCCGGCGGGGAGATCGGTTCTTTTAGGTCAGAATAAGGCTCATGCGGATCGTCGCCGCCCTCGCCTTCTCGCTCCTTGCCCTGCCCTGCCCGGCCCAAGAGAAGCTCCCGATCTTCGACGCCCACCTTCACTATAGCCACGATGCCTGGGACACGGTGCCCGCGGACCAGGCGATCGCCATTCTGCGCAAGAGCGGCGTCAAGCGCGCGCTCGTTTCGAGCTCCGACGACGAAGGCAACCAGCGCCTGTATCGTGCCGCGCCCGAGCTCGTTATCCCCGAGCTGCGGCCCTACCGCAAGCGCGGCGAAATCGGCACCTGGTTCAGGGATTCGACGCTCATTCCGTATCTTGAGAAGCAGCTCTCAAGGTACAGGTACGCCGCCCTCGGCGAATACCACATATACGGTGCAGACGTGGACTTGCCGGTGCCGCGGCGCATGATCGAGCTCGCGCGCCAATACGGCCTCTTCCTCCACTCGCATTCCGATGCCGACGCGATCGAGCGCCAGTTCAAGCAATGGCCGCAGGCGCGCATCCTTTGGGCGCACTCCGGATTCGATCGGCCCGAGAAGGTCGCCGAGATGCTTCGCAAGCACGAGACTCTTTGGTGCGACCTGGCATTTCGAACTGATTTCGTGAGCAACGACACCGTGGACCCGGCGTGGCGCGCCGTGTTCCTCGAGTTCCCCGATCGCTTCATGGTCGGCACCGACACCTTCACGCCGGAGCGCTGGCACTACGTGCCCGAGCACGCCGAATGGTCGCGCCGGTGGCTCGCGGACCTCCCCCGCCCCGTCGCCGAGAAGATCGCATGGAAAAACGGCGAGCAGCTCTTCGGCTCCTTCCCGTCCTCCTCGGACTAGCGCTCGCGCCGGCGGCGGCGCCGGCCTGCGAGCCCGCGCTCAACGGGACGCGAGTGGAATCGTCTCGATTTGTCCTTTCCTATCAATCCACCCCCATCGAGGTCGGAAAGCACTTCGCCCTCGATATCGCCGCGTGCTCCAAGCCCGGAGCGCCGGAGCCCGAATCGCTGAAGGTCGACGCGCAGATGCCTGAGCACCGGCACGGCATGAACTATGCGGCCAAGGTGACGAAGACGGGGCCGCAGCGCTGGCGCGCGGAGGGGCTCCTCTTCCACATGCCGGGCCGCTGGGAGCTCTCGTTCGAGCTCCGTGCCGGCGGAACCTCGGACGTGATGAGGAATTCCCTCGTCGTGGCTTCCGCCCCGGTGCGGTTCACCGAGGAAGAAAAGCGAAGCATCCTCAGCCACGGCCCCTGGCCGCCGAAGCTCGTCCCGGATCCGAGCAATCGCGTGTCCGGGAACCCGGAAGCGATCGCCTTCGGCGAGCGCCTCTTCTTCGAGCCGCGGCTCTCGGGCACGGGCTCGGTGCTTTGCGCCACTTGCCACGTACCCTACCGCGGCTTCCACGACGGGCGAGCGCGCGGCTTCGGCCTCGAGGACGTGGACCGCAACACGCAGAGCGTGGTCGACGCTCGCTTCAACCGCTGGTTCGGCTGGGACGGCGCGAACGACAGCCTCTGGGCGCAAAGCATCCGTCCCCTCCTCGACCCGCGCGAGATGCGCTCGAATGCAACGACGGTTTCTCGCTTTATTCGCAACAATCCGCCTTTCCGAACGGGATACGAAAGAGCCTTCGGCAAGAAGCCGCCCGAGGACGACGAAGAAGTGCTGGTCGACGTCGGCAAGGCGCTTGCCGCGTTCCAGGAGACGCTCGTCAGCGGGCGGACGGCGTTCGACGACTACCGCGACGCCCTCGAAAGCAACGACGTTCGGGAGATGCAGAAATACCCGGAGGACGCGAAACGCGGCCTCAAGATCTTCGTCGGGAAGGGAAACTGCGGTCTCTGCCACTTCGGGCCGCGCTTCACGAACGGCGAATTCGCCGATACCGGCATCGCGTTCTTCGCACGCAAGGGCGTCGTGGATCCGGGGCGGCAGGGCGGGATCAAGAAGCTGCGCTCGAGCGGGCTCACGCTGCTCGGCCGCTTCAACGACGACCCGGCGCAAGCCACCGCCCTCGCCACCCTTTACGTCGAGGCGCAGCACCGCAACTTCGGCGAATTCCGCGTGCCGACGCTCCGCAACGTCGCCCGCACGGCGCCCTACATGCACGATGGAAGCCTCGCGACGCTACGCGACGTGGTGCGCCACTATTCCGAGCTCGACGAAGAGCGTCTGCACGGCGACGGAGAGAAGATCCTGAAGCCGCTGCATCTGTCGGAGGACGAAGTCTCCGACCTCGTCGCGTTCCTCGAGTCGCTGAGCGCCCGCTAGCTAGTTTTCGCTAGCGCGCGCCTCGCTGGTGCGCAGGAACGATTCCCGGCTCAGGAAGAGCAGGGCGCCCGCGACGAGCACGGCCACACCATAGATGAGCCAGGCCCCGCGCCAGCCGAGCGCGTCGCGGATAAATCCGCTCACGACGAGCGCGCTTCCCATGGCGAGCGAAGCGAAGAGCGTCCACCCGCCCTGGTAGGCGCCGCGGCGCCCCTTCGGCGCGAGGCGCGCCACGGCCGCCGGGATCGCGGAGCTGAAGACGATCTCGCCGAAGCTGAAGATCACCGTGCCGGCCATGAGGGCAACGGCCGCGTCGGGCACTATCCCGTAGCAGAGGAGCGCCGCGGCGACGAGGCAGGCCGCCGCGCCGAGCCACCGGAACGGGCCGCCCGCCTCCATGCGCGCTGCGGCCGGGACGGCAAGCAGCGCAACGAGGATGCTGTTTCCCCCGAGCACGAGGCCGATGTAGCCCTCGCCCAGGCCGAGCTCGGCGCCGAAGAGCGGCGAGACGGTGACGATGAGCCCCATGGCGAGCGGGAAGACGAACGCGAGCGAGGCAAAGCGCAGGAAAGCCGGGTCTCGCACGACCGAAATCGTGTCGGAGAGAAGGCTGCGCCTCTCCCCGGCAACGGGGCGCTCGGTCGACATCAGCATGCCGTAGAGCACGGCCACGCAGACGAACCCGCAGGACGCGACGACGGCGAGCAGGCCGTAGCCGCGCTGCGCGACGTAGCCCGCCGGCATCACGCCAAGCGTGTACGCGACGCTCATCGCGGTGTAGTTCGCCGCGAGCACGGCCTGCCGGCGATCGGCCGGCGAGAGATCGAGGAGCAGCGCGGCCGCCACCGGCATGTTGACGGCGCCCGCCACGCCGAGGGTAAAGCTCCACGCGAAGAGCTCCGCCGGGCCGCGCACGAGGAGAAAGCACGGCAGGACGACGGCGGTGCAAAGCGCCGACACGATGAGCAGCGGCCGGCGGCCGATCCGGTCGGAGAGCGCGCCGAAGAACGGCGCGAGCAGGCCGCGGAGCAGGCTCTCGATGAGGAAGGCGACGCCGACGAGGCGCAGGTCGATGCCCGCCTGGCGCACGAAATAGATGCCGAGGAAAGTGACGAGGCTCATGCGCGCCGCGACGGCGATGAAGTTCGCCGCGAGCACGACGCGGATGCCGGGCGCCAGGGTCTTCAACGGGAACCGCGGGTCAGAAGCCCCAGTAGTCCAGGCCTTCGGGGAGCGGCTCGCCCAGCGTGAGCGAAGCGAGCTTGGCGTACTGTCCCTCGGAATAGAGGAGCGGTTTGCCCTTCTTGCCGATCAGCACCTGGTCCACCTCGCCCAGGAACACGGTATGGGTCCCGTGCGTGATCGTCTTCACGACCCTGCAGTCGAAGGACACGAGCGAATCGACGAGCACCGGAGAGCCGGTCGAGAGCTTCGTCCAGTTGCGCGTGCGGAAGCGCCCTTCGCCGCTCTGCGCGCCGCTGAAGCTCGTCGAGAGCTCCCAGTCCTCGGCGCGCAGGACGTTCACGCAGAAGACGCGGCCCTTCTTCACCGCGTCGTGCGTGGCGGCGAGGCGGTTGATGCAGACGAGCACCGTCGGAGGGTCGGCCGTCGCCGAGCAGACGGCCGTCGCCGTCATGCCATAGCGGTGGCTCGCGTGCGCCGTCGTGATGATGTTCACTGCGCCCGCGAGCGAGCGCATGCCGGTCTTGAACTGCTCGACGTCGACCGGCGCGTTGCCGGCGGAGGATTTCCCGTCCACGCGGCGATTCTAGCTGCGTGCTAGATTGCCACGATGGAAACGACCGGATTCCTCGCGCAGGCCCTCATCTATCTCGCCGCCGGCGTGATCGCCGTTCCGGTGTTCCAGCGCCTGGGCCTCGGCTCGGTGCTCGGCTACCTCGTCGCGGGCCTCGCCATCGGGCCGTGGGGGCTGCGGCTCATCGCCGATCCGCAGACCGTGCTCGAGTTCGCGGAGTTCGGCGTCGTGCTGCTTCTCTTCCTCGTCGGCCTCGAGCTCAACGCGAAGCGCGTGTGGGCGATGCGCCGCTCGATCTTCGGCCTCGGCACCGTGCAGGTGCTCTCCACCATCGCGGTCTTCGCCGGGATCGGCTTCGTGCTGAAGCAGCCGCTCGTGGTCGGCCTGATCGCCGGGATGGGCTTCGCGATGTCCTCCACCGCCATTGGCCTGCAGACGCTCTCGGAGAAGAACCTGCTCGCGACGCCGGGCGGCCAGGCGTCCTTCGCGGTGCTCCTCTTCCAGGACCTCTCCGTCGTGCCGCTGCTGCTCGTCCTCGCCTTCCTCACCGGCGAGAAGGGCTCGGCGATGGACCCGGTCGCGATCGCCAAGGCCGTCGGGATGATCGTGTTGCTCGTCGGCGCCGGCCGCTTCCTCGTGCGCCCGGCGCTTCGCTACATCGCGGAAACGCGGCTGCGGGAAGTCTTCGTCGGCTTCTCGCTCCTCGTGGCGCTCGGCACCGCGGCACTCGTGCAGTCGGTCGGGCTCTCGATGGCCCTCGGCGCCTTCCTCGCCGGCGTCATGCTCGCCGACAGCGAATATCGGCACGAGCTCGAGCTCGACATCGAGCCGTTCAAGGGGCTCCTTCTCGGCCTCTTCTTCATCGCCGTCGGGATGTCGATCGACCTCGGGCTCTTCCTGCGCGAGCCGCTGACCGTGCTCGCCATCGCGATCGGGCTGGTGGCGGTGAAATCCGTGCTGCTCTTCTTCACATCCCGCCTCTTCGGCTACTGCAAGGCGACGGAGGCCGGCCTTTTCGCCGCCGCGCTCGCGCAGGCAGGCGAGTTCGCCTTCGTGCTCTTCGCCGCCGCCGGGCCGCTCCTCCCGGAAGGGACCGCCGCGAGGCTGAACGCCGCCGTGGCGCTGTCGATGCTCTCGACGCCGTTCCTCTTCATGGCGTACGACCGCTTCATCATGCGCAGGCTCGACCGCGAGGCCGAGCGCGAGCCCGACACCATCCTCGAGACGAATCCGGTCATCGTCGCGGGCTTCGGCCGGTTCGGCCAGGTGCCGGTGCGAGTGCTGCGCGGCCTGGGCATCGGCGCAACGGTCATCGATCACGACCCGGGGCAGATCGACACGGTCAGGCGCTTCGGCTTCAAGGCCTACTACGGAGACGCCACGCGGCTCGACCTCCTCGAATCGGCCGGCGCCGAGCGCGCCAGAGTGCTCCTGCTTGCCATCGACGACTCCGATGCCGCGCTTGCGGCCGTGCGGCGGATTCGCGCCCGCTTCCCGCGGCTGGAGGTGCTGGCGCGCGCGCGCAGCCGCACCGACGCCTTCGAGTACGCGGAGCTCGGCATCCCGGCGATCCGCGAGGTGTTCGACTCCTCGCTCGAGGCGGCGCGCCGGCTCCTCGTCACGCTCGGCTACGAGGAGGAGGCCGCCCGGCGCATCGTCGCCCGCTTCAGGGAATACGACGAGACGCAGCTCGTGCAGAACGCGCGCCACCGCCACGACGTGTCGAAGCTGATCGCGCTGAGCGAGCAGGGGCGCCGCGACATCGCCCAGCTCCTCGGCCAGGAGCTCGTTTCCACGAGCCCGCACGCCGAGGATGAAAAAGAAGCGGCGGTTGCGCCTCCCGGTTGAATTGGGCGTAACATCGACTCGCCGCCATGAAACCCGCAAAACGCAGAAAGGCTTCCAAGGTTCGCAAGAGCTCCCGCCGCGGCGAACTGCCGGCCGAGCCCGAGCTCGCACCGCCGCCAGGCGTGCCGGAGATCGAGGAGCTGGAGGAGCCCGAGACGCTCAGCGAAGCGGAGTCCGAAGTCGGCATTTCCGAGTGGATCGACCCCGAGACCGGCCTGCCCGCGGAAGATTCCGTCCCGCGGATCGAGGATCACTGAAGGCCTGAAGCGCTACCGGGCGCGCTGCGTGCTGCTAGACGGCGCGCGGCGCGCAAGCTCCGTTAGAAGCTCGTTGAGGACGACCGGATCCACCGGCTTCGTCAGGTGGTGGTCGAACCCGGCCTCCATCGCCCGTCGCCGATCGCCCTCCTGCCCCCAGCCAGTCAGCGCGATCAGCGTTGCCTTGGGTCCCGCGCCGGCTCGCAGCGCAGCCGCGACGTCGTAGCCGCTCTTGCCAGGCATGTCGATGTCGAGCACCGCGATCTGCGGCTCGAAGCCGCGCGCGAGCTCGATCGCCGCAAATCCGTCGTAGGCCACCTTCACGTCGTAGCCATAGTGCAGGAGGATGCGCTGGAGAGAGTCGGCGGCGTCCTTGTTGTCGTCCGCGATCAGGACGCGCCAGCCCGGAGGCGGTGCCGCCTCCACCGAATCTGTTGCGCGCGGTTCCAACCCGCTCGCCGCGGGCGCGGCGAGCGGCAGGCGCACGAGGAAGCGCGCGCCCTTGCCCGGGCCTTCGCTCTGCGCCTCGACGGCGCCGCCGTGGAGGCTGACGATTCCCTGCACGAGCGAGAGACCGATGCCAAGCCCCCCGCGCGCGGCGCCGTGCTCGCGCGAGAGCTGCGAATAGGGACGGAAGAGCCGTGCGCCCGCGTCCGGCGCGAAGCCGATGCCGGTGTCCTCCACGATGATCACGGCGGCGTTTCCTTCCACGTCGGCGCTGAGCGCGATGGAGCCGCGCGGCGGCGTGAACTTCGCCGCGTTATTGAGCAGGTTCGAGAACACCTGCGCGAGCCGCGTCGGATCCGCATCGAGGATCACCGGCTCGCTCGGC